>NZ_JBWEYV010000015.1:0-87965 GCF_056329745.1 Epilithonimonas sp.
TTTTCTTTGTAGTAGAATTACGACAATTTTTAAAAAACTTAAAAAATAATGTTATCTCTATCGAGATGGTGATCTGCCTTACCGACCTTTATAGATTTTTTACAATTTTATCCTCCTTAATTTTTTAAATGGGATCATAATTCTTTTTTAATTTGACTTAACCGAATCAGATCATCGACAAAAGTGTTTGAAAATATAATACATTGTCAGTGCTAACAGCGAACATGCTTTGGAACAGCCTCCAATTTAAAAAATCATGAATAAGGCAAAAGTGAAGATTACAAGTCGGTAGAATCCCTATATCTATATTAGTTGATAAGTTATTTGAAAACTAAAAAAAAGCAAAATTTGATAATCAAAGACGTAATTTTTACCATTTCAGACGTTTTATTATATTATGATTTGCTATTTTTGTTAGCATGAAATCAAAAGGAAAACTAGTCATCATTGGTGGTGCTGTAAACAAAGGCAGCTTTACAGAAACCAGTTTTGACCAAAATGTTGAAAAAAACCTCAACTTTTTTGAAAGAGGTATCCTCAGAAAAATTATTGATGAGTCCAAACATCAGGAAAACTCTGTCATAGAAGTCATTACCACAGCTTCACAAATCCCTGATATTGTAGGTCCCGAATATAAAAAAGCTTTTGAATACTTAGGGATTAAAACCTGTAACATTCTTGATATCCAAAACCGCGAGCAGGCCAATAGCGATGCTATCGTAGCCCGTATCAATGCCGCAGACGTCGTGATGTTTACCGGTGGTGACCAACTTAGACTCACTTCTATTCTTGGTGGAACAAGATTTCATGATGCAATCCTTACCAAATACCAGAATGAAGACTTTATTTATGCCGGCACTTCCGCTGGGGCTGCAGCTGCTTCGGAGAACATGATCTATCAGGGATCAAGTTCTGAAGCTTTACTGAAAGGCGAAATTAAAACTACACAAGGACTAGGCTTTATAGAAAATGTAATTATTGACACGCATTTTGTTCAACGCGGCAGAATTGGCCGCCTATTTCAGGCAGTGGTGAACAACCCGAGAACCTTAGGTATAGGGTTGGGAGAAGACACCGGGCTTTTTATTGATGATGATAAAATGACGGCTATTGGTTCCGGCCTTGTGATTATTGTGGATGGCCTTCAGATCAAGGATACCAACCTTACCAACATCGAGTTGGGACAACCTATCTCTATCAAAAATATGATTGTCGATGTCCTCTCGATGAATGACACGTTTGACCTGAAAACAAGGGAAATGACAATTGTTAATTCCCAATACAACCCTATCCCTCATGTCAATTCTGAGGAATAAGGAATCCTCAGTTACACACGAATTTTTGTCTGAGGCTCTTAAAGAATGTCAGTCTGAGGTTCTCGAAAACCCCACAAAAACTAAAACTCCATCTTAATGAAAATAATCATCCATGGCGGATTTTTCTCAGAAAGCAGCCAAAGCCACGAAGTGAAATTAGCCAAACAGGAATCACTGAAAGCTATCACCCAAAAATCTTTTGAATTTTTGAAGGATCATTCGGCATTCGAAACAGTTGCTTACGCCGTTTCCCTCTTGGAGAATGATGAGCTATATAATGCCGGCATCGGATCTCAAATCCAAAGTGATGGCATTATCCGCATGAGTGCCGCTATTATGAATGGAGAAACCCAGAAGATGAGTGGTGTAATCAACATTCAGGATGTTAAAAACCCAATTTTTGTAGCGCAGTCTTTAATTAACGAGGACGACCGCATCCTGGGCGGCAATGGCGCCAATCAATACGCCAATCAGCACGGATTCGCAAATTTTTCCACAGAAACACCTCAGCGCAGGCAGGAGTATGAGGAAAAACTAAAAAGCGGTGGCAAAGGGACTGTGGGCGCCGTTGCACTGGACAAAAGCGGCAAGCTTGCTGTGGCCACCTCCACAGGAGGAAAAGGCTTTGAAATCCCAGGAAGAATCTCAGATTCGGCAACTGTAGCAGGCAATTATGCCAACCCATATTGTGCAGTAAGCTGTACAGGTGTAGGTGAAGATATCGTCAGCAATGCAACGGCGGCAAAAATTGTAACCCGCGTTACGGATGGGCTTTCCATAGAAAATGCCTTTGACAGGACGTTTGAAGAACTTAAAGACATTGATGGTTTTGCAGGTGCCATTGGCATAGACTCCGAGGGGAATATATTTCATCAGGATTCCTATCCTACGATGGTTTTTGCAAGCTTTGACGGTGAGGATTATGAAATCTTTGAGTAAAAATAAAAACGCTTTCTTAATAGAAAGCGTTTTTATTAATTTTATTGTTAAAAAATCACTCTAGCCAGCCTTGTTCGCGCATCCAGTCGTCGTTATAGATCTTCCCTACATAACGGGAACCGTGATCGTGAAGCAAAACAACAATCACGTCATCTTTTGTAAATTGGTCCTTCATCTGAACCAATGATGAGATGGCACTTCCTGCGGAATAACCACAGAAAATTCCTTCCTCTTTCGCAAGCCGCCTAGCGTAGATGGCTCCATCTTTATCAGTGACTTTCTCAAAATGATCGATCACGCTCATATCATAATTTTCGGGGATAATGTCTTCGCCAATACCTTCGGTAATATAAGTATAGGCATGGTCATAATGCAGTTCGCCTGTCTCATGAAACTCTTTCAGGATAGATCCGTAGGTATCCACACCAATGATTTTGATATTGGGATTTTTCTCTTTAAAAAATTTCCCACAACCAGTTACTGTACCGCCTGTCCCTGCTCCTGCTACAAAATGGGTTAGTTTTCCATCGGTTTGCTCCCAGATTTCTGGTGCTGTACTCTCGTAATGAGCCTGCCTGTTAGAGAGGTTATCATATTGGTTCACATACCATCCATTAGGCGTTTCATTGGCCAGTCTTTTGGAAACCGAATAATACGAACGTGGGTCGGTTGGCTTCACATCGGTTGGACAAACGATCACCTCGGCACCCACGGCACGGAGAATATCGCATTTTTCTTTGGACTGCTTGGAGTTGGTTACAAAAATACATTGATAACCCTTCTGGATTGCTACAAGCGCCAATCCCATCCCAGTGTTCCCAGAAGTCCCTTCGATAATAGTTCCGCCAGGTTTCAGCCTACCATCCGCTTCTGCATCCTCTATCATTTTAAGAGCCATTCGGTCCTTTACAGAATTTCCAGGATTAGTCGTTTCAACTTTAGCCAAAACCAAAGCCGGAAAATCCTCCCCTAATACCCTGTTTAGTTTTACCAAAGGTGTGTTGCCTATGGTTTCAACTATATTATTATAATATTTCATAACGTTTTATCATTAATTATTGATGAGGAATAAATACTCTACCGATCATCGTTTAGCACTTATATGTTAGCTGTACTTGATTGCTTTAAGTGGAGAAATTCTGCTAATCAGATAGCTAGGCAAGATCATGGCAATACCGGAAACAATAAAAATACCTACAGAAACCGCAACAATGTACAACGGATTAAGCTCTACAGGAACCGTGCTGATGAAATAATTTTCAGGATCCAGCTTGATGATGCCCGTGTATTTTTGAATCAGTAGTAATCCGATACCGATGATGTTTCCGGCCAAAAGACCAGGCACCATAATCAGCAACGTGTAATTGATAAAAATAGATCTGATCTGCGCATTAGACGCACCAAAGGTCTTAAGAAGGCCTATGGAATTGGTTCGCTCGATAATCAGGATAAGGAGCACCATGATGATGTTTATCACCACCACAATTAGCATAATGGCAATAATCAGTGATATATTTTGATTAAAAATGTTAACCCAATCTAGTATCTGAGGATATTTCTCCGTCACCTTTTCCGCATAATTTTTGTAACCAATATACTTTTCGATTTTAGGAAAAACAGAATTGATTTGACTGGTATCATCCAAGAAAATATCCAGGCCTCCCACTTCTTTCTCTCCCATGTTCATCACTTTTCTCACGTGGTTGATATCGCCAATCATGTAGAGGTCGTCAACCAGCTTGATGTCGGTTTTGTAGATCCCTTTAATCAGGAATTTTCTGTATATCGGTTTTTGGTCTTCCTTAGAAAAAATAGCAACAATACTATCATTGGCTTTTAGGGAAAGATCATTGGCAACCTTCTCAGATAGGATTACCTCATTATTATATCCATCTTCCTTATAATCCGGGATAGAACCTGCAATCATAAAAGGCTGAAAGCGCGTTTTATCAAAATCCTTGCCTACTCCCTTCAAGATAACGCCCGCAAAATCTTTGTCCGTCCGTAAAATCCCGCTGACCGAAGCATAAGACTGAAGTCCTGCCACACCGGAAATAGATTTCAACGCTTTTACATCCAAACCTTTGGTATCCAAAACGGAAGAATTATATGAAGAATTGGACCTTGTCGACTTTACAGAAATATCACCGCTAAAGTTGGAAATTCTATCCTCTATCGCCTTTTTGGAACCTAGACCTGTAGAAATGGTAATTAATGAAACAATGATGCCCAGCGCCACAGATAGCCTGCCGATGTAGACAATCACTTTGGAGAGATTATTTTTGTTATCTTTGGAAAACGCTATTTTTTTCGAGAAATATAACGGAAAATTCAAATCAATGATTTTAAACCTCAAAAGTAAAACTTTAGTTTTTATCCTGCTAATTTATTTTGGTACATTAACTTTTATTAAGTCCCAATCCTCTTGCAAAGACTGTTTTGCCGCTGCCGCTGACCGTCCAGAACTTTACTTGCCGCTTCTCAAAAACAAAAATGTAATTGTAGCCGCCAACCAAACCAGCTTGCTGAAAAACAAGACACATCTGGTAGATTTTTTGGTGGAAAATAATATTAAGATTAAATCCATTTTTGCTCCGGAACATGGTTTCCGTGGTATTGCTGATGCTGGCGAGCATGTTAAAAGCGGCAAGGACAGCAAAACAGGCCTTCCCATTGTTTCGCTGTATGGCGACAACAAAAAACCCAAAGCGGAATATCTTAAAGGTGCGGATGTGATATTGTTTGATATTCAGGATGTGGGTGTCAGGTTTTACACGTATATTTCTACTTTATCATATATCATGGAAGCCGCGGCAGAAAACCATGTGGAAGTGATCGTACTAGACAGGCCAAACCCCCATGACGGGTATACCGACGGCCCGGTGATGAAAAACGCATGGAAAAGCTTTATCGGCCTCCATAATGTTCCGGTTGTTTATGGCCTTACTATTGGCGAATATGGCAATATGGTGAACGGTGAAAAATGGATGAAAAGCGGTGCTACCGCAAAATATACCGTTATCCCAATGCTGAATTATCATAAAAAACAACGGTATGGTGTTTCCGGAAAACCTTCGCCCAACCTACCTAACGACAATGCTATTAATCTCTACCCCAGCTTATGTTTCTTTGAAGGGACACAGGTGTCCGTGGGACGTGGGACAAGTTTACCTTTCCAAATTTATGGATCACCATGGACTAAGGATTTACCGTATCAATTCACACCTCAGCCAACAGAAGGTGCCAAAGATCCTTTCCTGAACGGCAAATTATGCTATGGAGAAAACCTCAGCAAAAAAGATTATAACCTAAGGGAAATTGACCTTGGCTGGCTTCTAAAGGCTTATAAAAATTACAAAAATCCGGCACAAGATTTCTTCTTAAAAAATTTGTTTTTTGATAAACTTGCCGGCAGTGATGTTTTGAGAAAGCAGATCGTGGCCGGAAAAACAGCAAAAGAGATCAAGGAAAGCTGGAAGAATGACCTGGATCAATTTGAAAAAATAAGACAGAAATATGTGATCTATCCTAATTAAAATACAGGAATCTACAATAAAAAAAGGTGAATTTAAAATAAATTAAATTCACCTTTTTTTATTGAGCAATCTTTTCTTTAAGGTCCTTGATGTATTTCTTGAGTTCCTTATCAATTTTTGAAACATCGCGGATGGTGTCGCAGGCATACATTACCGTAGAGTGGTCTTTCCCTCCCATTTCTTCACCTATTTTAGTAAAGGTAGCATTCGTGTATTCTTTGGCAAAATACATAGCCAATTGTCTTGGTAGCGCAATTTCACGCTTTCTGGTTTTGGAAAGCAACTGTTCTCTTTTGATCCCAAAATAATCGCAAACAATCTCCTGAATGTACGGGATATTGATGGTTTTCTTTTGTGTCGTCGCCAGTTTATTGATGGTATCTTTTAACAGATCCAGACTAAAATCAGACTTATAAACCGTTGAGTAAGCAATCACGGCATTCACCACGCCAATCAGCTCACGCACACCATTGGTTTTGACTTCTGATGCCAAATAATCCAACATATCATCAGTCAATTCTATCCCGTCGCGGTTGAGTTTATCAACAATAATCTTTCTTCTGGTTTCAAAATTCGGGGATTTGATTTCCGCAGAAAGTCCCCATTTGAAACGGGAAATAATTCTTTCCTGCGTATCCAAAATATCTGCAGGCGCCTTATCAGACGTTAAGATAATCTGCTTGCCATTCTGGTGCAAGTAATCAAAAATATGGAAAAAACTATCCTGTGTTGCAGCTTTCCCAGACAAAAACTGGATATCATCGATAATCAAAACATCGATCATCTGATAATAATGCTGAAAATCGGTCTTGTTTTGGGATTTAGCGGCCTTCACAAAATCCTGAATGAATTTTTCCGAAGACTGATACAGTACCACTTTTTCAGGGTAAGACGCCTTGACTTCCAAACCAATAGCCTGAGCCAAGTGCGTTTTCCCAACGCCATAACCACCATAAACAAATAATGGGTTAAAAGCCGTAGAACCTGGTCTTTTGGCAATATTCTTTGCAACAGTGTAAGCAAATTTATTGCTCTCGCCTTCTACAAAATTGTCAAATGACTGATCTGCCTTCAGGTTAGAATCAATATTGACTTTTTTGATGCCCGGCACCACAAAAGGGTTCACATTGCTTTCTTTAGGGATAGGTCGTGCTTCCTGAATTTTAGGAGCCTGCGTAGAGATGCCTTTTACGTTGACCGTAATTGGTTTTTCTTTACCCGCAGGTTTATTCTCCATCACAGAGTACCATAACTTAACCCCTTTCCCGATATTTTTTTTGAGCGCAGCAGACAGCAAAGACAAATAATTGTCTTCTATATATTCTTTGTAAAAATCACTGGGTACAAGCAACGTGAGATTATTGTTCACCAAAGAGATTGGCTGAACTTTATCAAACAGTAAGTCAAAAGAGTTTTCTAACTTTTTGAGGTCTGTATTATCCTCCGCTGCGTTTAGATTGTCCCGCATAAATTGGAGACACCTATCCCAGATTAATACTAAATTTTCATTCATTTTTCTGCTGCTATTACCGGTAAGATTTTAGTTTTTTTAGAAGAAGACAAATATCTAATTATTAATCTTTATAAAAAAATTAATTCACTATTGATTATTTAAAAATATATTTGTATGACCTAAAAATAACGAAAAATGATACACACAAGTCACACATTACGAGTGCGTTACGGAGAAACCGACCCAATGAAATATGTCTATTACGGCAACTATGCAGAATATTTTGAAGTGGCAAGGGTTGAACTTTTCCGGGAGCTTGGGATGTCTTATGACGAGATAGAAAAGCGAGGCGTTTTCCTGCCCGTTTCCGAATATAAAATCAAATACCTGAAACCCGCTTTTTATGACGAAGTTTTAGAAATCCACACCCTTATCAAAAAAATACCAGGTGTCAAAATTGAGTTTGATTACGAAATCTATAACCAAGCCGGCACTAAGATTACCCAAGCTTCCACCACTTTGTTTTTTCTGACTTCGGACACCAATAAAATTATAAAATGCCCGAATTTCCTCATGGAATTAATAGAAAAAAATTGGAAAGACTGATTTTTGCTCAGAATTTGTATTGCAATTGTTTTAGCAATCAACTTTTACAAATTCTACAGCATGAAAAATATTGTACTCATCGCCTTCTTACTTAGTTTATGTTCGTGCGTACGGACCGATATGGATCTCAAAACGCTTCAAAATGTTATCAGTAAAAATTCTTTTACCAATAAATTAACTATTAATGATGAGATGGTTTTTTACCAGCCAAATGGCAAAAGGGATACCCGGTTTGAAAATTACCTACGCAAACATAACGTAATGACGATGATGTCTGGTGATTTTAACCACGATGGCGAGGAGGATTACCTGGCCAATGTTTCCAACAGTTATAACAGGACTTCTGCCGTGCCATCACAATATTTTCCCATTATTATTACATTGAAGAACGGCAAATATTTTATCTACAGGTTGGATCAATTCTACAACGCCAAATCGGTTGGCTCCAAAATACAGGTGAAAGACAAGGATTATATTCTATTGTTTTCAAAGGATTTGAAAAAAGACAATCAGGTGGTAAAAGACACCTTCACTTTTGCCCACAATAATATTATGATGTTTAACAAAGACTCTATCCAATAAACCATTACAAGCAAAGATCATTTGGCTCCCGATTAATTTGGGAGCTTTTTTTATATTGAAACACAACAATATTATTTCTATTTAATTCAACAAATTTCACATTAAGACTAATTTTAATTAATAAACTTAATTTTAAAAATAAAAATATTCAACAATCAGCTAATAATAAGATTAATTTTATAAATTTATACTTCATTATAGATTTTAAAAGAGAATGGAGTTTTTTCTGACATCAGAAGATAACGATGACCGGGAGGTTTATTTGACAGGAAATTTTAACCAGTGGAATCCCAAAGATCCCAAATACAAACTGGAACAGCTGGATCATAAGCATTATTACATCCATATTCCTGATGAAAAACTGGCAGATCATATCGAATATAAATTCACAAAAGGTGGCTGGGAAAATGTCGAGATTGATCAATACGACAACATCACGCCCAACAGAAAAACCAACAAAGAGAAGAAGAAAACCCAGGATAGAGTTGAGAAATGGAGACTAAATTGGGGACCATTTAAGAAAGAATTTTTCCCGATTGTGGAACTGGTAGATGATGATTTTTATATTCCTCAGTTGGATAAAACCAGGCGCGTATGGGCACTTTTGCCCTATGATTACTATGAATCTGAGAAATCATACCCTGTGCTTTATCTTCAGGATGCGCAGAATTTGTTTAATGAAGGTTCTGAATTTGGAAACTGGGAAATTGATAAAAAACTCGCTTTGCTGGCAGAATATGGCCGTGGCGATCTGATTGTAATTGCGGTGGAACACGGCGAAGATGACCGAATTAAGGAATATATATTTGATAACGAGGATGTCACCAAAAATGCGGAAGGCAAAAAGTATTTGAGGTTTATAACAGATACATTAAAACCCTGGATTGACAAACATTACAGGACCAAAAAAGACCGGGAAAATACAGGAATCGGGGGAAGCTCTTTGGGCGGTTTAATCAGTATTTATGGGGGATTTCTTTACCCGGAAGTTTACTCCAAACTGTTGATTTTTTCGCCGTCACTTTGGGTAGAACCAGAAAATGATTTCCCAATGATTAGCTTTACAAACCCTTACAAAATCAAGGTTTATTTGTACGGCGGTAGGCTGGAAGGATCCCGGATGGTGGGCAGGATCAGGTTATTTGAAAAGTCTTTGAAAAAACTGACCACACAAAATTTATTTGATTTTGAAGTCAGGACACATATCAATGACAAAGGCACACATCAGGAATTTTTTTGGTCGCAGGAATTCCCCAGAGCTGTAGAATGGCTTTATATAGACAGCAAGGAAAGCCCTGTTAAAATCAAAAATGAATCAGAAGATAATTTAAATTAATAGCTTCAGGCTTTAGCCCAAGCAAAAATTAAAATTTGTATTTGGCTAAAGCCAAAACTTAAAAAGGTTATGATAAAAATTTACAATAAAAAAGAAACAACAAAACAAAATATCTTCCTGTTCAGCGAAGAAGATTGGCAGCAGGAAAAAGCCAAATACCCAAACATTGACGTTTTCTTCAATGGCAAAAAGAATGAAGTTTTCATTACCACAACTGCTGATGACATCAGTTTTTTTATAGGCATTGGGAAAGATGCAAAAGGATTTGAAATACAGGACATCGCTAACAAATTTGCGAATGATTACAAAAAGAACATCCAGCCTGTTGCTACAACAGTTGTTTCAAAATTAGGATTTGATTTAACCGAAGATTTTGTAAAAGGCCTTTACCTGGGGACTTACCTCTACCCATTCGAGAAATCGCATCCTTTTTGGCAGGAGAATTTTGAACTTCATTTTGAAACAATTTCTCAGGAAGAAACGCAACATTTAGCCTTAAAAACAGAAGCTCTTTGCAACGGACAATTTGCGGGAATGGAATGGCTGAACAAACCAGCCAATCACAAAAAGGTTTCTCAAATCTCAGAATTTCTGAAATCCACTGCAGAAAAATATGATTTAAAGTATAAAGTCTTCAATAGAGAAGAATCTATAAAAGAAGGTTTGGGCGCATTTGTAGCAGTCAATCAGGGGAGTTCTCAGGAAGCTGCATTCACAATCCTGGAATACAATTGCGGCAAAGACAACGCAAAAACATTTGGATTGGTGGGAAAATGCGTATTGTTTGACACAGGCGGCATCTCCATCAAATCAGCAGACAATATGCACTATATGAAAAGTGATATGGGCGGCGCAAGCGCAGTTATCGGCGCATTGATTACGGCTGCGGAACTTAAACTTCCGGTCAATATTATAGCCATCCTGCCCATCACGGACAACGCCGTTTCAGAAAAAGCTTATCTGCCAAGTGATGTGGTAACCGCTTACAACGGAAAAAACATCGAAGTCCTCAATACCGATGCAGAAGGCAGAATGACGCTCGCAGACGGGCTTTCTTACCTGTCTAAAAATTATAAAACCGATGTTCTGATAGATTTGGCAACATTGACGGGAAGTTCGGTGAGGATGTTTGGTTACACTTGTGGTGCTTATTTTTCCAACAATGATGACTTGAAAAAGAAACTGGAAACCTCGGCTGATAAAACCAATCAACGACTTTGGAACCTTCCGCTTTGGGACATTTGGAAAGAGGATTTCACTTCGGATGTGGCAGATTTTAAGAACATCTCGATGAAGCCGTTTGGGGATTGCATTATTGCTGGGAAGTTTCTGGAACAATTTATAGAAGGCCATCAAAAATGGGCGCATCTGGATATTGCAGGCGTGGCATTTGGCAATGTTGGTTATGCCAAAGACAAAGCGGCAACAGGCTATGGCGTTCAGCTATTACTTGATTTAATTGAAAACTATTAAATAAAACTAATCATAAGAACATCAGGCTTCGGGCTTCCGACATCTGACCTCCGAAAAAAATAAAATATGGAAAAAACGATTGTCTGCATCTCTTGCTATTACAAAGGTTACGACTTTATGGACGAGTGTAAAAAACTCGGGAACAAAGTCATTTTGATCACTTCGGAAAACCTCAAGGAAAAACCTTGGCCTTGGCACGCCATAGACGAGATTTATTATATGCCGGAGCTGGAACCATCGGTTTGGAACCTGGATCATCTCGTTCAGGGATTTGCTTATCTGATGAAGAGCCATCAGATAGATGCTGTCATTGCTTTGGATGACTATGATGTTGAAAAAGCCGCAATGATCCGCGAAACGTATCGCATCCCTGGGATGGGACAGACAACGCACCGCTATTTCCGCGACAAACTAGCCATGCGCCAGCAGGCCAAGGATAACGGCATTTCTGTCCCTCAGTTTTCCTCGATTTTTAATGATGCAAAACTGCATCGGTTTACGCAGGAAGTTCCCGGGCCTTGGGTTCTGAAACCACGTTCCGAAGCTTCTGCAAACGGAATCAAAAAAATCAATTCTGTAGAAGAGCTTTGGCCGGCGGTTGAAAACCTTGGCGATGAGCGCTACAAGTTCCTTTTGGAAGCCTTCAAACCTGGCGACGTTTATCACGTGGATTGTTTGGTTTATAATAAAGAAATCGTGTTTTCCTGCTTTTCAAAATACCTTTCGCCACCAATGAAGGTCTCCCACGAAGGCGGTGTTTTTCGTACCAAAACGCTGGACAAAAGTTCGGAAGAAGCACAAGGTTTGGAGAAAATCAACCGCGAAGTATTGTCAAAATTCGGGATTCAAAACGGTGCTACACACAGCGAATATATCCGCGGAACAGACGGCACCTATTACTTTTTGGAAACCTCTTCCCGAGTGGGTGGCGCGCACATCCCCGATATGGTGGAAGCCGCAACCGGTGTCAATATCTGGCGGGAATGGGCAAAACTGGAAAATGCACTCTTGGATTCGGAGAACTATACCGTCACCGAAACCCTTCATCTTTTCGGCGGTCTGATTGTCGCTTTGGCCAAAGAACAGCATCCTGACACCGGCGCTTTGCAATGTGAAGAGGTGGTAAAATTCCTGCCTATCGATTATCATATTAGCATCGTTTACCAATCTGACAGTCCCGAAAAAATACAACAGAGACTGGATGAAGCCGCGCAGATTGTCACAGATCAGATTCTTAACATCCTGCCACCAAAAGAAAAACCTACCAGTTAATCTGGCGCTTCGAAAGCCTCAACCAGACAACGGTCGTAAAAAAATCATTTATCAATTATCATCTATCACTTATAAAAACTCTATGCCTCAGATTACCCATACAGATTATTACTCACACATCCTTGGGATGAGCCTTCCCGTGGAGGTTACAGGACATTTCGGTTATCCGATTATTATGTTCCCGACTTCGCAGGGTTCTTATACCCAGAATGCAGATTTCCATCTCAACGGAAGCATCTCTCAATTCACCAACAATGGAATTTTGAAATTATTCAATGTTCAGACGATTGATAAATTCAGTTTTTATGACAAAGGGATTTCGCCTTATGAAAGAATCAGGAATTATGAAATGTATGTCCAATTTTTGGTTCAGGAGTTTATCCCTTACATCCAAAGAACGCACAACACACATCGTGTAGCTGTTGCCGGAGCCAGTTTTGGAGGTTATCACGCTGCCAATTTCGCGTTCAGGTTTCCAGATTTGGTTTCCCACCTTTTCTGCTTGTCGGGAGCCTTTTCCATCAGAAATTTTATGGATGAATATGATGATCAGCTGATTTATTTCAATTGCCCGGACGAATTTGTGAAGAATGATGCAGCCTGGCGATACAAACATATGCACATTGTCCTGAGCACTTCGGATGGCGATATCTGCCTGGGACCAACCAGAAAAATGGCAGGAATTCTTACCGAAAAAGGAATTAATCACTGGTATGATGAAGCCAAATGGATCAGCCACGACTGGCCACTTTGGCGAATGGAATTCCCTAAATATATCGGCAGATTTTTTGGGTAGCCTTAAAATTTACATTAACAAGACAAACATACAACTTCGGATTTCGGACATCCGTTTTCCGATCTAAAAACAAAAAATTATGGCAAAAAAAATTGGAATTTTATTCGGGATGGAAGATACTTTTCCTTGGGCTTTTATCGATAGGGTCAACGAACTCGGGAAAGGCGAATATATCGCAGAACCAGTCACTATAGACAAGCTGGAACAGGGAGCAGATTACGGTTACGCCGTGATCATTGATAGGATTTCTCAGGATGTGCCTTTCTACAGGGCGTATCTCAAAAATGCGGCAGTCAACGGCACTTACGTCATCAACAACCCGTTCTGGTGGAGTGCCGATGAAAAATTTTTCAACAATGCGCTGATGTCCAAAATCGGGATTCCGTTACCGAAAACCGTTTTGCTGCCATCGCATGAGAGACCGACCAATACTTCGGAAACATCGTTCAGAAATCTAAAATTCCCGCACGATTGGGAGTATATTTTTAATTACATCGGTTTTCCTGCCTATATGAAACCGCACGATGGCGGCGGCTGGCGCAATGTTTACCGTGTGGAAAGTCCTGAGGATCTTTGGGCGAAACACGCTGAAACCGAGCAGTTGGTAATGATGGTTCAGGAAGAAATTGTGTTCGAGGATTATTACAGGGTCTATTGCCTGGGCAGAAAGTATGTCCACATTATGCCTTATGAGCCGAGAAACCCGCATCACCTCAGATATGCAACCACGCATCAAACAGAAGGCAAAGAGCTGGAAAAACTGCTAAAAACCATTACAGATTACACCATCAAAATGAATGAAGCTTTGGGCTACGATTTCAATACGGTGGAATTTGCAGTGCGTGACGGCATCCCTTACGCCATAGATTTTTGTAATCCGGCACCGGATGCCGACAGGAACTCGGTAGGGGAAGAGAACTTCCAATGGATTGTGGAACACGCTGCAAAACTCGCCATTGAAAAAGCAAAAACCTACAAACCCGGGAAAATTAACATCGAATGGGGAACATTTGTAACCAACAAACTGTAATTTTTTTGGGCAGCTAATCCGTCCTCCGTTCCCGCTATTTTTTTGCCAATCATTTTCCAAGCAAAAAAAATGAGCTCCACTCAGGCCGGGCTGCATGCCATTCGCTGTTGCAAAACGTGTAAAACTAACGACTACTAACTTAACTAACACAAGAAAAAAAATGCATAAATTCACCATAGGCGTGGAAGAAGAATACCAGATTATCGATGCCGAAAGCCGCGATCTGGTTTCCCACGTTTCCAAAATCATCGAAGGCGGAAAAGCCGTGCTCAGTGAAAACCTGAAGCACGAGATGCACGAATCCGTTGTGGAAATGGAAACAGGTATCTGCGAAAATATCCAGCAGGCTCGCCAGGAACTGACAGACCTCAGAAGAAAACTTGTTAAAATAGCCCACGAGCAAGGCCTTCGTGTTTCCGGTGGCGGCACACATCCTTTCTCGCATTGGAAAGACAACATCATTACAAAAGATGCCCGCTATGACAAAATCGTGAGCGATATGGGCGATGTGGCAAGATCGAACTTGATTTTCGGATTGCACGTCCACATCGGGATTCCGGATCGTGAAGAAGGGATTAGGATTCAAAATGTGATGCGGTATTTTCTGCCACACGTTTACGCCTTGTCTACCAATTCGCCATTTTGGGTGGGGCGTTTGACAGGATTTAAATCTTACCGGCAGGAGGTTTTTGCCAAATTCCCGAGAACGGGATTGCCAAGTTATTTCAGCAGCGTGGCAGAATTTGATGCCTATGTCAACCTGATGGTGAAAACAGGAACCATTGATAATGCCAAAAAAATATGGTGGGATTTGCGCGTGCACCCCTTCTACCCGACTATCGAATTCAGGATTTGTGATATGCCGATGACCATTGACGAGACGGTTTGCCTGGCTGCCATCATGCAGTCTCTGGTAGCAAAAATATACAAAATGCATCAGCAAAACACCAGCTACAGAAGCTACCGAAGACTTCTTCTGACAGAGAACAAATGGCGCGCTTCCAAAGATGGTATCGATGCAGATTTGATTGATTTTGGAAAAGAAACCAGCGTTCCTTACCGCGACCTTCTGGAAGAACTGTTGGCATTTATCGATGATGTGGTGGATGACCTTGGTTGCAGAAAAGAAGTAGAATATGCGCGCGAAATCTGCAAGATGGGAACCGGCGCAGACCGGCAGCTCAAGGTTTTTAAAGAAAGCGGCGGCGACCTGAAAAAAGTGGTGGATTATATGATCTATGAAACTGAAAAAGGACTTTTGTAACTACCCAAGCAGAATTGTTTTGAATGGCACGCAATAGGGATGGAAGTGGTTATCCTTTTTTTGCGGCTGCAGCCCCGTGAGAAAAAAAAGATATGAACGGACAGCCCGACCCGAGCTGCTGCAATGCAAGGGAGAGGGGATTGCCCAAAATATCACAAAAAATTGCTCCGTTTTAAAATTCTTAATTTTGTAAAAAATAATGTTTATGAATAAAAATGATGTAAGAATTGCACTTTTGGATATGAATAACAACCATCCGAACCAAGGGATGAGAAATATCAAGGAACTCGCAAAAACATTTCAGGAAGCGTCTGAGTTTGCAGTTTCGGTAGATATTTTTGATGTTCGTTATAAAAATGAGATGCCAAATATGGCAGATTATGACATCTATATTTCTTCGGGCGGGCCGGGAAATCCGCACCGTGAAGGCTATGTATGGGAACAGAAATATTCTGATTTTTTAACTCAGGTCTGGGAACATAACCAACATAGTGAGCAGAAAAAGTTTGCGTTTTTGGTTTGCCATTCTTTCCAGTTGGCGGTGATCCACTTTGGGATTGCCAATGTTTGCAAGCGCAAATCCTACTCTTTTGGCGTAATGCCAATCCATAAATCCGAAGACGGCGAGCAGGAATTCTTGTTTAAAAACCTACCAGACCCTTTCTACGCGGTAGATTCGAGAGCTTATCAATGTATTGAGCCGAATCAGGAAAAATTGGATGAGCTGGGAATGAAAATCGTGGCGCTGGAAAAAATCCGTCCAACAATACACTTGGAAAGAGCGCTGATGGCGGTTCGTTTTTCGGATGAGATTTTTGGTACACAATTCCACCCCGAGGCAGATCCTGTAGGATTTATTAAAAACCTGGAAGATCCAAAAAATAAGGAAGCCATGATAGAAACATTTGGGATGGAAAAATACCTGGAAACAATTGACAGGATGGACGACGATGACAAAATTGTACTCACAAGGGCACAAATTATCCCAAGGTTCTTGCAATCTGCTGCAGAACAAATTACTGAAAACTTAGTATTCGGTTAATTTTCTCGTACAATGTAAGATGTACAATGTATTTTGTACTTTTTACTTGATACATTCATACATTTTACAATTAAAACTATGATTCCAAAATACAGGGCACAATTCAACAAAGAATTTTCGGCAGAGAAATATCAACAGGTTAAAGATCTTGCCAATCAAAATTGTGGTCAGGAGGCTGGCTTTCGTATTTCGGAAAGTCCTATTTTCCTGACAAAGGATTTTTGGGAAAAACTGGATGACGCCTCCTCTTCTATTATTTCACAAATCAAAAAAATGCCCAATGAAGAGCTCGAAAAAGCCATTCCGGCTAGCTGCAACGTCCCCAATGATACGGAAAAACCTCATTTTATAGCGATTGATTTTGGAATCTGCCAAGATGAGAAAGGCGACATCATCCCGCAACTGATAGAGCTGCAGGCCTTCCCAAGTTTGTTTGGTTTTCAGAAATTGTTTGAAGATATTTTGATTGACGTTTACCCTTTTCTTGAAGAATTGAAAAACTCATTGCCCAAGGAAGATTATGTCCAAAAGCTGAAAGAAGTTATTGTAGGAAACGAAAATCCTGAAAACGTTATCCTTCTGGAAATCTACCCCGAAAAACAAAAAACGGCAGTTGATTTTGCAGTTACCGAGCAATATTTAGGAATCAAAACGGTTTGCCTGACCAAAATAAAAAAGGAAGGAAAACAATTGTTTTATGAAAATGACGGCAAATTGGTTCCTATCAAACGGATCTACAACCGGGTGATTTTTGATGAACTGGATAAGATCGAAGGCCTTGAAACGGAATTTGATTTCCGGGATGATGTGGATGTTGAATGGATTACGCACCCGAACTGGTTTTTCAAAATTTCAAAATATATTTTGCCGAAACTGAAACACGAATTTGTCCCAAAAAGTTATTTTTTATCAGAATTTCCTGAGAATGAACCTTTGGAACATTTTGTCCTGAAGCCTCTTTTTTCCTTTGCGGGCAGCGGGGTGAACCTGAATCCGACGCAGGAAATCATCAACGAAATTGAGGATAAAGGCAATTATATAATGCAACGAAAAGTGGATTATGCACCGGTTTTTAAAGATATCAACGGTGAATTTTCAAAAGCAGAAATCCGCTTGCTTTTTGCCTGGAACCCGAAGGAAGAAAACCCGGAACTCCTTGTGAATCTTGTGAGAATGACCAAAGCCGCTATGGTAAACGTGGATTTTAACAAGAAAGACGCGATCTGGATCGGGAGTTCTATGGTATTTTTTGAAAAATAATTATTAATCTGATAGCTATGAAAATTTTAAAACTTTTTCTGCTTTTCGCATTCTTTTCTCAAATTTGCTCTGCCCAACAGACTTTACCATTGGACAGCCTAGCAAAAAACCAGATTAACCTAAAGCAGAACCTTCAAATGATCCAACAGCAACTGGCTTTATCGGGCAATCAAAAGACAGAGGCCAATAAAAAATTTCGTTTTACATTGGGCAAAGAAAATAAAGGTCTTTACAGGGACAATTTTACCAATAAACTGTATTACCAAAATGGTTTTGGTAGAACTAAAGTTAATACTAATCAGTAAAACAAAAAATTTACAAGTCTGAAATTTTTGCAGGATCCAATTCGTCAAAATGGTGAATTACCAGATCTGCTAATTCATAATTTTGATTTTTGCTGTTCGCGCTTTTGTAACCGATGCAGAAGATTCCTGCAGCATTAGCAGCCTGGATGCCGTTTGTACTGTCTTCTATAATGATACAATTGGATTTCTCATTCCCTGATAATCTCTGCGCTTCTATAAAAATCGCAGGATCCGGTTTGGACTGTGGAAAATCCTCACCACTAACTAAATGTGAAAAGTACGGAAATAGATTAAAGCGTCTGAAAACCCTGTTAATTGTAGATTTTGCGGCAGATGAGGCCAATATCAATTGAAAATCAGCATCGTGAAGATTCTTTATCAAAACTTCTACACCATCCAAAAGCTGCAGTGCCGGATCTGCATCAAAAAGCCCATAAAAAATCTGTCTTTTTCTCTGGATCAGCGCTTCTGTATCTGTATTAATCCCAAAAATTTCTTTTACCATTTGATAAACATTCCGGGTAGATTTGCCGGTGAATTGAGAGAACAAATTGGCATCGACCTCTGCGCCCAACTCGTTAAAATGCTGATAATAAGCTTTTTTATGAAGCGGTTCTGTATCCACAATCACGCCGTCCATATCAAAAATGACTGTATTTTTCATCCTCAAAATTCTATCTTTCAGGTTTCTATAATTTGCTGCAAAAGTAAGGATTCTAGAATTGCTGACTATAATCTAAAAAAATTTATCGAATAAGATACCTGATTCTAACTATAAATTAACATTTTGAAATTGAACTTTAATATTTTATTATAACATTACAATGATGTTGCAAAGTACTTTTACAGAACTTATGCATGTTGATTTTTACAAACCTAAATCAGAAATTTTATCTCAATATATAGAAGGTTTTTATTTTATGAATAAAAACCAAGTCTACCCTTTTCAATATTTTACATTCCCAAACAACTTTTGTATTCTTAGCCTAATTAAAAACGCTATTTTGGAGATCGGCGACAATGAAGTTGTCATAAAAAAATCTGAAAGCGCTAATCAAATTTCCAGTCTCACTTATCGTTACAAAACACAGCTAAAAATCAATTATAAAGAGCCAGTTGAAGAGCTTACCATCTATTTTAAACCTAATGCAATTAATCATTTTGTAGAAGGCATGATTAATTTTTACATCCCAGAATCGATGAAATCGTTCGAGCCTTATAATGATTTTAAAGAACAGTTTTTTGAAATTTTTGAAATCACAGAAAGACCTTTACAAGTTAACTCCTTGGAAAATCTGCTTTTATCAAAATTTAATGAGAAAAAAGATGTGCTGATCGAAAACCTGTTGATGGATATCGAAAGTGATCTAAGTATCGAAAAAATTGCCGAGAAAAACGGAATTTCGAGACAGTATCTCAATCAATATTTTAAAATAAAAACGGGGAAATCGCCTTCGGAGTTTAGAAAAATATCAAGATTCCGAAAGCTTCTTGAGAATTACAAAACCACAGAAAAAAGCCTGACAGAAATCTCTTATGATCATCTTTTCTTTGATCAGTCCCATTTTATCAAAGATTTTAAAACTATTACAAAGCTAAGCCCTAAGGAGTTTCTCACGAGAACGGATCTTCATCAAGATAATATCTGGCTTATTATTTAACATTTTTTTGTTTACATTTTTACAATTGGGAGGCTTTCAAAAAACCTATTTTTGCATAATAAGCTCCATAAAATGAAAAAACTAATACTTCTTTTTTTACAGTGTCCGCTCATCCTATTTAGTCAAGAAAAATTACAGATTTTGGATTCGGAAACATCAAAACCAATCTCAACTGCCAGAATTATCTCCGGACAAAATGTCTACTATCCCAACGAGGAAGGTTTTATCCAATTACCTGACAATTCATCTAATCTGGCTATTTCGGCTTTCGGATACGTCACCCAAAATGTAAAATACTCACCAGTTATAAAGCTCCGGCCGAAATATCAAGATATTGATGAAGTTAAGATAACCTCCATTGATGTAACCAAAATACTCAAAAAAGTTTCCAAGGCGTATGAGGATGTGTATTACAGCAAGCCTCAACTTTATGATATTACCTTCAGCCAGCGCTCTTTTGAGAATAATAATATGAAACTGCTAATGATTGCAGATGGAAAATTCTGGAGCAAAGATGGTATGTACAATGCCAAGGAAGCTTACAATAACAAATACAACAACTTTTTGCAGATAGATATCGAACATTTGCGTTATCTGAAGTCGGAACGTTTCGAAAACCCCATCAAAACAAAAAAGCAGGATATGTCGCATGATAACATAGGCGATATGTTTTTCAGTTACGAAATTTTTCGGACACTGCGACTCGCCACTAATAAGCATGTTAAAACAAGTGGTAAACTTTTGTCTGAAAGTGGTGATGAGCAGGACATTTCTTTTATGGTAAAAACGGATACAAATATGGTTTACAAAGGTTATATCCTTTACAATAAGAAGGACAATGCCATCACGCATTTTGAATTGGATTTTACCCAAAGTTCTTCCAAACCATATCAACTAAAAGATGAAAACGGATTGGATTACCAGAAACAGCTTGGTGACGGTGTTATAATGTTTGATTTTTATAAAAATGGGGAAAAATATGTTCCGTCAAAAATATCGGTATTGGGATATGGTTTTAAAACAATCGTAGGTGACAAAACTTATGAGTACCGTTCTGCGAGGGACATTATATTTAAAAATTTTAAGGAAACAGGTAAAACCGGACTTCCTAATCCTGTTGAAATTAATAATGCTTTTTGGACAAAACTGAATATAAGTGACGATAAAGGGGAAACGCTGCTAACCAAAGAAGAACGGGATTTCATTAATGAAAAACAGAATAAAAATGAAGACTAATTTTATCATTTTTCTATTGCTACTTGGCAGTTTCACACAAGCTCAAAACTACCGTTACATCTATGATGTGATTTATAAAAAAGATTCTACTTCTGAGATGATGACCAAAGAGAATTATAATCTTGACATTGATAAAGATGAAATACTCTATTACACACGCGATTATTTTATTGCCGACTCTTTAATCAATAATAATATTCCTTTTCCTAACAATTCAAAACTAAATACTTCCAATATCCTAAGGCACAAGCCTGGAAGCAATGATTTTGAAGATTACGATCTCTTGGAAAATACAATTCTAAAATTACAGACCAAAGACTCACAATTGTGGAAACTTACCGACGAAAAAAAACAAATCAATCAACTGAAAGTTCAAAAAGCTACAAGCCATTGGGGTGGCAGAAACTGGACAGCATGGTTTTGTGAGGAGTTACCTTTTCAGGAAGGTCCATACAAATTCCGGGGACTTCCGGGATTAATTGTTGAATTATATGATGACAAAGGCAACTACCGTTTTGAGTTGGTCAAATCTGAGAAAATAAACACCTCTGATGAAAACCAGTTTATTGCAGCAGCAAAACAAATGGGAACTCCCGTGACTTGGGAAAAGTACAAATCTTCTAAACTCAAATATTACGAATCTCCCGTAAACTTTATCAAAAACGCAATTGGAAGCTCTCAGAACTCCGAATTTTTTCTCAACGATGGCACTGTTGTCAATTCAGTCAATGCAAGAGATATCAATGCCAGCCTGCGGAATGTCATCAAAAAATATAATAACCCGATAGAACTCAATCGGATGATTAATTATCCTTAAACATAATTACTCAAAACTCATTCTTACGATTTTATCTTTTCCGGCCAGAATTAATGTATTTTTATCCAGCCACTCGCACGCGTAGAGATTTTTTTCATCGGAGATTTTGGTCCAGGTTTTTCCGTAATCCGAAGAGAGACTGATATGCTGGTCTCCCAATGCCACAATATCTTTACCCTTAGTTTTTGGACGGAATTTGACACAGGTCATATAACCGGCATTTTGTCCGCTTGCCTGGATTTGCCATGTTTTGCCGCCATCGTTGGTTGTCGCAATATTATTGACATTATCGGATTGTTTGGTATAATCGCCGCCGACAGCGATACCCAAGTTTTGATCATAAAAATCGATGGAATAAATACCTTGCGAAGATGTTCCCTGAACAAATGGCGTTTCGAAAACTTGCCAATGGCAATCTTTATTTTTCATCTTGTAAATTCTGGATTTTGTACCTCCTGTCGCGATCCAGATTATATTACCAACAGATGCAATATTTGTATTACTGGCGGCAAAAGCGGCTTCACCTTTTTCTAGATAAGGGAAATCTTTGCAATCATTGCAATGAACCCATTTTGAGCCGCCATCTCTTGTCTGGGAGATATTCAGTCGTTGATTAGCAGATGGATCACTAAATGCTATTGCAAAACTATGATCTGTAAATTTCAACGCATCATAAAAAGCAGTAGTATCACCATCTATGTATATTATCTTGTAATCAAAAGACTTGCTATCTATCTTAAAAAAATTGGCGGGACTTTCTATATTGATGGTGTAAAAATACTTTTTGTTCTGTGCCAGCGTTCTAAACTGCAATTTTTTATCAGAAAGTTGTATTTGTCTTTTGTCAGTTTTATCATTAAGATTTACATATCCGAATTTGGAATCCGTTCCTGCATACCAAACTTTCCCTTCCCAAAGCTGGATTGCCCGGATGCTGATTTTATCGGTAAATAATGTATCTATTGTGAATTTCTGACACTGAAGGGATATTGAAATAATTGTGAAGATAAGTAGTATTAATTTTTTCATTTTATAAAAATAAAGAAAGTTTCTCTACATTAATGATTATTGACAAAATATTGATTAGTTGATCAACCGCCTAGCCCCGATAGCAGCGGCATCCTTTTTTGAGTGAGGCGGCGGAGCGCAGCGGAGCCGACCGAGCGAAAAAAAGATACAGCAGATAGCGGGAATTGCTCCAAAACAATCGATGCAGTCCAACAACTGAAAAAAAAAATTCCGCAAAGATTGCGGAATTTTATATTATTGTTTGTTATCGATATCTATATCAACATCTTCTAATGGCTCTTGTTCTGCCTTGAAGGTTTCACCATAGCCACCATTTCGGAGTTTTGAATTCCTCCTGCTATACAGGAAATAAACCACAAAACCTATCGCCAACCAACTCAAAGAATACATTTGCGCCTCTTTGCTTAATTTATAGATCAAATACAAATTAATGGAAATACCTAGTATTGCGATAAGCGGCAGTGCTGGCACCCGGAAATTTCTCTGAAGTTGTGGCTCTTTAATTCGCAAAACCCAAACGGCCACGCAAACCATCGTAAAAGCAAATAATGTCCCGAAGCTGGTCATATGCGCCAGGTCGTTAATTGGTGTAAATGAGGCTACAACAGAAATTATAAATCCTAGTATAATTAAGTTTTTGGCCGGTACACCTGTAACAGGATTTACTTTGGAGAAGGTAGGTGGGATTAGCCCATCTTTTGACATTCCCAAAAAAATCCTGGATTGTCCCATAATCATTACCATCAAAACTGAGATCAATCCCACTGTAGCTGCTACTGTGATAATATAACCGGCCCAAGCTTGTCCTGCTATATCAAATGCATAAGCCACAGGTGCTTTGATCGCATCGGGATATTTGCCTAAAGGGTTAAAATCTGTGTAGTGCATCATTCCGGTAAGGACCAAAGAAACA
Source organism: Epilithonimonas sp. (assembly GCF_056329745.1). NCBI lineage: Bacteria > Pseudomonadati > Bacteroidota > Flavobacteriia > Flavobacteriales > Weeksellaceae > Epilithonimonas > Epilithonimonas sp. The sequence goes on from NZ_JBWEYV010000015.1 coordinate 23,867, forward strand.
AGTATATATAATAAAGTACAAACAACCAAAGAAGCTATAATAGCAAACGGCACATCTTTTTTAGGATTAATAGCTTCCCCAGCTTGCGTGGAAACAGCGTCAAAGCCTACATAAGCAAAGAATATAGCTGCTGCACCGGCTACTACACCAGAGAAACCATAAGCCGAATGGCTCACCCCGTTTTCCGTAATTGTTGTAGGCTCCGGAATAAATGGGTGCCAGTTCTCTGTATTGATGAAAAATAGTCCGGCAATTATAACAAAGATAATAGCGGAAACCTTTAGCATTACTATAAAATTGTTGGCCTTTGCAGCTCCCTTTGTTCCACGAAGCAAAATACCTATAACCACCCAAACAATAAAAAACGCTGGCAGATTCATAGAAAACCCACTGTTTCCTGCTGCAAGATATGTTTGCGGATCGGTCGTAAGCCAGTCGGGAAGGTGGATATGAAACATTTTAAGAAGTTTGGCAAAATACCCCGACCAGGAAACAGCTACTGTCATAGAGCCCATGGCATACTCCAATACAAGTCCCCAACCTATTATCCAAGCAAAGATTTCACCTACGGTACCATAGGCGTAAGCGTAAGCAGAACCTTCTACAGGTAGTATAGATGCAAACTCAGCATAACATAATGCTGCAAAAACGCAAGCAATACCAGCAATAACGAAGGAAAGCGCTAAAGCAGGCCCGGCATTATAATATGCCCCCGTACCCGTTAAAACAAAAATACCACCTCCAATGATGGCACCAATTCCTATGGCTGTTAAGCTCCACTTTCCTAAAACACGTTTTAACTGGCTCTTTTTAATGTCCGCTTCATAAGCTTCCATCGGTTTTTTAATCCAAATATTCGACATAACTCAATTTTTTGATTATTACCCCTGGATTAGCAAGGGTTTTCTTCCTATATATTTATTTTGATTTACGAAAGTATTAAAAAAATGCTTTCCTTAACTTTTTTTAACTAACTAATTTTAGTTATCTGTATTAATTATGGATACCAGTAGATATTTATATGCTTTTATAATTATCTTTGACCACATGAATTTTTTAGAAAGTATTGCGGCACAATATAGGTCATACGATACCTATCTGATTGTTTTAGAAATTATCGCCGTTTTTTTTGGAATGGCAAGTGTTTATTGCTCCATCAGAAAAAACATATGGGTTTACCCGACAGGCATTATTTCCACAGTTCTTTTTATTTACATTATGTTTGTATTTGGGCTTTTGGGCGACATGCTCATCAACGTTTATTATACCGTAATGAGTATCTACGGATGGATTCTCTGGTCAAAGCATTCTAATGACCATATACATGTAGAGGTGAAAAAGGCCAGTCAAAAGGAATGGAAAACAGGCATCATACTATTTATAGGAAGTTTAATATTTGTTGGATTGGTTTATTATTTCAAGCCATTTATAGACAATAGGTTTTCAATGAACGGTGTAAAATTGGGCCTGTATCATCTTGATTGGGCCAATTACACCGACATATTCACCACATCCCTGTTCCTTGTGGGAATGTATTTTATGGCCAAACGAAACCTCGAAAACTGGCTATTCTGGATTGTCGCAGATATGATATGCGTGCCCATGATGTTTTACAAAGGATTAGCATTCACAGGATTGCAATATTTCGTCTTTACGGTAATGGCCATTATAGGCTATCTGGAATGGAAGAAAAACTTAGTTAAGGCCTGATAATTTTTCCGAATATTCTTTGGCAAAAAGCAATTTATCTTCCTGCAATTTGTCGACGGTTGCAGGTAAAACATAATGGAAAATGTATTGATTGTCGTCATTCAAAAAGACAATTTCTTTCTCTTCGCCATCAATCATCTGTGCAAAAATATCCCACATAGACTGGTCTTTGGCCTTTAACAATTCAAAAAAATCAGTTGCTTTTATCGTAATATTTTTACTCATCCTTTTTTATTTATCTATTGTATTCGTGATTCTCCATTTCATTTTAATTTTTTGGGTGTGTCCCTCTCATCCGCAATTCCAACGCTCGGGTCGCTACGTCCGCTTCAATCTTTTCTGTCTATATTTCGACAGGCTCAATATGACAAAAAAGGATTTCCGCTACCATCGCTCACACAATCAAACATCCTTTATAAAATCCTCGTACTCGTAATAGAACCGCTCAAATCCATCCATTTTCTCCACAAAGAATTCGAAAATATCCGGCCAGGTTTGTTTATTAAAAATGCTAACTCCTGTTTTCTCAACCCAAATCCTGCTGATGACTTTGCCATTATCCAAAGTGTAAAATTCATCTTTTATAAATTCGCCAATCTCGTCTTCTAAAATGGATTCTAAAGACCAAATTTTATCGTAGTAAGCATTACGGAACAGCTCGTCTTTCATCTCGATATCCAAAGACACTTCCGCTTTTTTATTATCCGCCAAAAACTTGAAAGAGAAATCTTTGATTTTGGTATCGTACAAAAGCCATTTCCTGGGGAAAGCTTTTCCGAAAGCCGTCCAGAATTCCGTTTTTAATTGTTGCGCTTCTTGTTTGGAAAACACGATTTTTATGATTAATGATTAATTATAAATAATGAGCAATTCTACGATTTGCCTTTTGGTTTGAAGTGACTACTCTTTGTCAGGATGAAGCTCCCGAAGCTTTTACAAACTCAAATCCACCTTCGATTCATTGAATTCTTTGATTAAGTTCTCAAACACCTTTTCTACGGGAAGAATCTCATCAATCAAGGTAGAAACCTGACCAATCTCCAATTCTCCTTCCACCAGATCACCTTCGAACATTCCACGTTTTGCACGCGCTCTTCCAAGAGTTTCCTTCAAAGCCTCAACATTTCTGCCCGTTTCATATAAACTTTCCAAGTCGTGAAAAAATTTATTTTTGACTAAGCGAACCGGTGCCAATTCTTTTAAAGTTAATTGCGTGTCTCCTTCGTTCAACTCAACAATTTTGTTTTTGAAATTCTCGTGAGAACTAGCTTCCACTGTCGCTGCAAATCGGGAACCGATCTGTACGCCATCTGCGCCCAAAGTCATTACTGCTCTCATCTGACTTCCCAAACCTATTCCGCCAGCTGCAATCAAAGGAATATCGATATGTTTTCTGACATTCGGTATGAGGCAAAGCGTGGTGGTTTCATCCCGTCCGTTGTGTCCGCCCGCTTCAAAACCTTCTGCTACAACTGCATCTACGCCAGCATCCTGACATTTAACCGCAAACTTGACACTCGAAACAACGTGAGCCACTTTGATGCCTTCTTTTTTAAGAATTTCTGTATAAGTTTTGGGATTCCCGGCGGATGTAAAAACGATTTTCACGCCCTCTTCCAAAATGATATTAATAATCTCTTCCAGATTGGGGTAAAGCAAAGCAATGTTCACCCCAAAAGGTTTGTCTGTTGCCGCTTTACATTTCTGAATATTTTCTCTAAGGATATCAGGATACATACTTGCAGAACCTATGAGCCCCAATCCGCCATTGTTGGAAACCGCCGAAGCCAACCGCCAGCCAGAATGCCAAATCATCCCACCTTGAATGATGGGATATTTTGTTCCGAAAAGTTGTGTGATTCTGTTCATTTTGTTGTATTGCTTTTGGGCGATTCCAAAGTCTATGAAGCTGGACATTGATTATTTTTTTCAAAAGTAAGAAAACTAAAAATATGCTGAAAACTTTATATAACAACAGAAGTTTCAACCCTGCCAAGCGCACCCCGACCTGAGCGGTTATCCTTTTTTGTGAGAGGCTATGCCGAGCAAAAAAGATAATAGCGGAGGGCGGAGAAGGTGCCCAAACTGAGAAAAAACAATTAAATAAAAAATTATAGTTTATTTTTACCAAAAATTACAACTTGGATTTATCCTTACGAACGGTTACGGTTACACGCTACATCCTGCCTTTGCGCGAAGGTGGGTCTTTGCCGGCATTGGCAGAGGCAGATGACGACTTCAAATATGTTCTGAAATTTCGTGGTGCGGGCCACGGCGTAAAGGCCTTGATCTCTGAATTGATTGGCGGAAAAGTGGCGCAGGTAATGGGAATGAAGATACCAGAGCTGGTATTTGCCAACCTGTCCGAAGATTTTGGAAGAAGTGAAGGTGATGAGGAAATTCAGGATCTGCTGAAAGCTAGTTGCGGCCTCAATATCGCGTTACATTATCTTTCCGGAGCTATTACTTATGATCCAGGAGCGGTGAAAATTGACCCAAAAACGGCTTCTGAAATTGTATGGATGGATGCCTTTCTCACCAATATAGACCGTACTTTCCGCAATACCAATATGTTGATCTGGCACAAAGAACTTTGGTTGATTGACTTTGGTGCTTCGCTGTATTTTCATCATTCCTGGGACAATTGGGAGAAAAACGCCGTCAGCCCTTTTGTGATGATCAAGGATCACGTGCTGCTGCCTCAGGCCTCTGAACTGGATGCTGCGAATGAGAAATTCAAGGCATTACTAACAGAAAATGTTTTGAGAGAGATTGTCGATCTGATCCCTACCGACTGGCTATATTGGAATGATACCGACCTGACACCGGAAGAAATCAAGGATGTTTATTTCCAATTCCTCAGCCTGAGACTCGCCCATTCTGATAACTTTTTAAATGAAGCCAAAAATGCAAGAGCAAAAGTTATATGAGTATGCGGTAATCCGCCTGGTACCAAAACCTGAGCGCGAAGAGTTCTTCAACGTTGGGCTGATTATGTTCTCCAAAAGGGAAAAATTCATCAGAGTAAAAATCCACCTCTGCCAGGATAAATTCCGGCTGATGCATTCTAAAACGGAATATGATGAAGTCCTGAAACATCTGGAATCTTTTGAAAACATTGCACTCGGCAACAAGTCTGCGGGATCTATTGCTCAACTTGAAATCCCCGAGCGTTTCCGATGGTTGACAGCTGTTAAAAGCTCTATCATCCAGACATCAAGGCCACATCCAGGAGCTAGCTCAGATTTAGAGAAAACGTTTGACAGGCTTTTTGAAGAACTGGTTTTATAATGATTCTTCCCTGTTCACAAGGTCTATTGAAAATGCAGGCAGGCAAATGGAAATATAGTCGCAAGGTTCTGTAAAAGGATTAGAATAGCGCACGCGCGCTCCTTTTTCTATCAGGATGCTTTGTCCTTTTTCCAGAATGATTTCTTCGCCATCTATTTCAAAATGTTTTTTACCTGAAATAATTAAGGTAAATTCATCAAATTCCGGGGTCTGATGGGGTTCTGTCCAGTTTGGCGGTGCCACCATATGAGCGATGGAAATTCCCGCATTGCCGGTGGAATTTCCCCAATACTCTTCTATCAATTTGCCATCTGTTGTTGGCACTACAAATGGATTGGACTGGATTCTGTATTTTTTCATTTCACAAATTATCAAGTTCAAATTTATGAATCTATTTTTGAAATTTCATAAACCACGTTTAGGCGATCCGGTTCGCCATAATAAGCCACAGCAGCTTCGCCCACTTTTTTGGCACCGAGTTTCTCCATTGCTTTTTGTGAGCGGATATTATCTTTCCCAACGTGAAAATTGACTTTATCAACCCACTGCAAAATATAATCCAGCATCAGTTTTTTGACTTGGCCATTCATTTTTGTCCCCCAAAATTTCCTCGCATAAAATGTATAGCCGATAAAAATGGAATTTTCTTCTTCATTAAAGTTATAAAACCTGCTGCTGCCAGCGATTTCCCCAGTATTTTTTTCGATGATTTTAAAAGCACCTCCACTTTCCATCGCGCCTTGGAAAAAATTCTGGAAGACTTCCCTTTTGTAACGGTCTTTATTAGGATGCTGCTCCCAAATCAAATGATCGGAAGCTACTTCGTACAATTGCTCAAAATCATTGTTTTGTAATGGTACGAGTTTGACATAATCATTTTCTAAAGTAGGTTGAAGGTTCATAATTGATAGATTATTATATGGATAGATGATAGACTGATGGATAATAGACGTTGAACTATCCGGTTATAAAAATGAGCAGAAATTATACCAGATCAACATTTAATTTCTAGCTTCCTTTTTTCTTTTATCCCTCAAAACAAAATTGCTTTTTCCAGTTCCAGCAATTTTTGTTTCCTCCAAATTCCACCGCCATAGCCCGTTAATTTGCCGTCGCTGCCGATGACTCTGTGACAAGGGATAACAATCGAAATTTTATTAAGACCATTGGCATTGGCCACAGCTCTAACTGCCTTTGGTTTTCCCAAGATATTGGCCTGATCCTGATAGCTGCGGGTATTGCCATACGGGATGGTTCGCAGGATTTCCCAAACATTTTTCTGAAAATCTGTACCAACAGGTGAAAGTGTTACCGTAAATTCGGTTCTTTGCCCGTTAAAATATTCGTTCAATTCCTTTTCCAAAACTTTGAAATGAGGATTATCACCTTGTATAATATTGGCACCAAAATGCTTTGAAATTTCTTTCAATTCTGTTGGAAGGGCTTTCCTGTCGGAGAACTCTAGCATACAGATTCCGCTTTCACTAGCGCAGGCAATCATTGTTCCCAAGGGCGTTTCGATTCTTTTGAGGTCAATAATTTTTTCCATTTTCGAATTTTTTGGAGAAACACCAAACACATTTTTAAATCCCTCATTGAAACCACTCAGGCTCTCGTAACCATTATCCAGAGCTACATCCAAAACATGTCCTCCTTCCTGCAACTTCTTGAAAGCCGAATTAATCTTAAACATCCTTTGAAAGGCGTGAAACGTCATCCCGTGATGTTTCAGAAACCACCGCCTTACACTTGCCGGCTCCATTCCTCTGCTAACCAAATCGTAATCTTTGAATTTCAGTCCCGGATTTTCTGATAATTCATCCAGCAATTTCTGAATTTTTTCAGGAGTCTCATCGGGGTTTTCCAACGGTTTGCAAACTTTGCAAGGCCTGTAACCCTTTAGGATTGCAGCTTTCGTAGTGTAAAAAAATTCTACATTTTCAGGTTTAGGTTTCCTGGCAGTGCAAGTTGGGCGGCAGAAAATACCCGTTGTTTTCACACCCATCCAAAAAACACCTTCAAAATCGGGGTTTTTGTCAAACGAAGCCTGATACATTTGTTCAAAACTGAGTTCCATTGTCATAAAAGATAAATGATTTCTGCAAATGTAAAGTGATGGACCATGGAATAACAACCGAAAAATGGACAGGTAATTTTTATCTGATGTAGAATATTTGGATTTCTAATTAATTTTTTTCAGATCCAAGTCTTCAAAATCAAAACTAAAATCGGTTACATCCGATATAGGCTTCATCTTGGCAGAAATGGCTTTGCCGTTTTCGTCAAAGTTCAACATAAAAAATGCATCAGCATCATAACTTCTATCATCCCACTTCGCTATAAAAGCATTATCTGAATAAGGAATCAAATCCCCCTTCAACCTTGGAGAAGATTTGGAAATAATCCGGTAACCTTTGCCTTGTTTGGACACCTCTACAATGCCAAACCATTCATCTTTATACCAACCGATGAATTGGTCATCTTTCAAATCTGATTTGAATTTTGAAGCCTTATCATAAACATCCTTCTTCTGTTTGGCGAAGGTTTCTTCATTCTTTTTATTCCTGTCTCCGTAAAGCTTCAGCCAATCCCGCTTTTCGATGCCAAGATAAGCATCTTTTACCGAGTTGGTAATCGTGGAAAAAGCTGCGCCAGATTGCTGATTCGTCAAAACTACAATGCCCAGTTTCAGATCCGGGATCAATGTAAAATGCGTCACCGTTCCTATCAAACCTCCCGAATGCTGCACCTGCAAATGACCTTTGACATCGCTCAAAAACCAACCCAATCCGTAACCATAAAAATGAGTGTCATAAGGTGAGGTCAACCCCACTTTATCCGGAATCTGGAGGCTCCATAATTCATGCGCATTTTTCTCGGACACCAAACGTTTTCCGTCTTTGGTCACAAATCCATTCAGAAGGAAATTTGCCCATGTTGTCATATCCTGGATGTTGCTCATAATTCCGCCGGCTGCGTTCGCTGTTTCGTTCCAATCGTGGGGAACAGCAATGGCTTTTCCGTCAACCGGAGCATGTGCATCAATAATATTTGATGAGTTTTTTGCCCTATTATAAGATCCAAAACTTGATGTCATCCCCACAGGTTTCATAATCCGCTGCTCTATAAAATCTGCCCATTGCAAACCGGAAACCCTATGGATAACTTCCCCAGCTACGATGAACATGATATTATTATAATCCAAAGTCGTCCGGAAAGGATTTTCTGGCTTTAGGAATCTCACATTATGGATAATATCATTAATAGTCAAACTGCCACCTTCCGGGAAAAACATCAAGTCACCTTGTCCTAAACCCAAACCTGCTCTATGAGTTATCAAATCCTTTATCGTCACATTTTGGGAGACGTAAGGGTCAGCCATCTGGAATTCCGGGATATATTTGCTTACTTTATCGTCCCAGTTAATTCTTCCTTCATCAGCCAAAATTGCCAAAGCGGTGCAGGTAAATCCTTTGCTGTTGGAAGCAATTCCCACCAGGGTTTTGTCGTCCATAGGCTGATTATTTTTGAGAGAGCGAACACCGAAACCTTTGGCATAAATCAATTTACCATCTTTTACAATGCCAACCGACATGCCAGGGACATCAAACGTTTTAAGCGAATTCTGGATCAGATCATCCAGTTTTTTCTCTTCTATTTGGGCATTAATCAGGAAAAAAGAACAAAGAAAAATTAAAAAGGAGATTTGTTTTGTCATTTTAAAAAAGCTTTGTACGAAGATAAGAATTTGTATTTTTTAATTGTCAATGATTTAGGGTTAATTATCTTTACAAGTAAAATTAAATTAAAACATACAATGTCATACTGCCAAGCGATAGAAACCATGCAGCCAGAAGAGCGAAAAGCGTTGCACAAAAAATACCATGATAACCATTATGGTTTCCCGATTCATAATGATGATGAGTTGTTTGGGAGACTGATTATGGAAATTAACCAGGCAGGGCTAAGCTGGGAAACCATCCTGAAAAAGGAAGCTGCTTTCCGAAAAGCTTACAGTAATTTCAGTATTGAAAAAATAGCCGTATATACTGAAAAAGATAGGGAAAGACTCTTGTCCGACGCCGGAATTATCCGCAATAAACTGAAAGTGAACGCTGTCATAGAAAATGCAAAAACCATTATCGAACTGAAAAAGGAATTTGGTTCTTTTGAAAAATGGCTGAATCATCACCATCCGAAAAGCAAGGAAGAATGGGTAAAACTGTTCAAGAAAACGTTTAAATTCACGGGTGGCGAGATTGTTGGTGAATTTCTGATGAGCATCGGCTTTCTGAAAGGTGCGCATGCTGAGAGTTGTAAAATAAATGAAAAAATTTTTGCTGCTAATCCGAAGTGGCGAGAAGTATAGACTACAGTTTGGAAAATTAAAAGATTATAAAGGATCATTTCAACAGTCAGTTTATCATTGAATAGGAATCCCCACAAAACTGTTTAGGTTTCTACGGAATGATAAATTATGTTTTTTCTTCTCAAAACTTTTGTGCCTTTTGTGGTTTAAAAATTCGCCTTAAATTTGTAACAATCTAAAGAAAGTAAATGGAAAGTAAAAAAGAATTCTTCCTGGAGTGTTATAAACTCGGGATTATAAAATTTGGACGTTTTACCCTCAAAAGCGGCATAGAAAGTCCGTTTTATGTGGATCTTCGCCCACTCGCATCTGACCCAAAAATCCTGAAAAAACTGGCTAATTATCTGCTGGATATGCTTCCATTAGATAATTTTGACATCATCTGCGGTGTGCCTTACGCAGCACTTCCAATGGCAACAGCCATGTCGCTGGAAAGTTATCTACCACTGATTATCAAAAGGAAAGAAGCCAAAGCCTATGGCACCAAAAAACTGATTGAAGGCATCTATGAGAAAGGCCAAAACTGCCTTCTGGTAGAAGATGTGATTACATCCGGGAAGTCTTTGGTAGAGACAATTGATGAAGTTGAAAATGAAGGTATTAAAGTTTCTGACATCGTTGTGGTTCTTGACAGAGAACAGGGAGGCAAAGAAAAACTGGAAGCCAAAGGTTATAAAGTACATTCGCTTTTCAACATTTCGGAGGTGGTGGAAATCCTCAGAGAAGTTAATTATATCGATGATGAAGAGGTCGCTAGAATTCAGGATTTTGTCAACGGAAACCAAGTAGTGTTCGAAGAAAAGAAACGATTGTCTTACGAGCAAAAACTTGAAATTGCAGAACATTCTTTCACTAAAAAAATCCTCGAAATTGCCATTGAAAAAAGGTCTAACCTGATTGCTTCAGCCGATTTTATCACCACAAAAGAATTATTGGATTTTGCTGATATTGTAGGCCCACACATCGTCGCACTCAAGACGCACGTCGATATCCTGAACGATTTTGATGCCGATGAAACCATTCTTCCACTAAAAGATCTCGCCACAAAACATAACTTCCTGATAATGGAAGACCGAAAATTTGCTGACATCGGGAACACGCAGGAATTACAATTCTCGTACGGAGCATTCAAGATTTCCAACTGGGCAGATCTTGTAACCTCGCACGTGATTGGCGGTAGCAAAAGTGTTGATTGTTTTGTAAATGCAGGTGTTGTAGCAATTTTGGGAATGTCTTCCGAAGGGACTTTGACTGACGCCCATTACCGTGAAGAAGCCCTTAAAATCGTTGAGAACCATCCTAATATAATAGGCTGTGTGGCACAAAATAAAGTACCTGATAATGTTTTGCTCTTTACGCCGGGCGTTAATTTATCTGCCACCGGCGACAGCAAAGGGCAACAATATAATTCGCCGGAACACGTGATTTCCCAATATCACACAGATTTTATCATCGTGGGACGCGGCATCTACAAATCTGACGAGCCAGAACAGGAAGCAGTTCGCTACAAAACTGAAGGCTGGCAGGCTTATCAGAATGCTTTGTAACTGTTAATATCAATAAAAATAAAGACCCTTTTAGCTTTGGCAATGCTGAAAGGGTTTTTTATTTTGCATCAATGCGATCTTTTTATTGCATAACGTATTCGCCTGTTCGGTAAAAATTAGTAGTTTTAATTATTGGATAATTTCGATGAGGCATTTTCTGTTGGCTTTGATGATTTTGGGTTTTCATTTCTGTGCTATGGCGCAGAAAGACAGTCTGCGGCTACATGTTAAGTTGAATGACGATCAAAGAACCATTGAAGTGGAGCAAACCTTGATTTACCATAATCCTCACAACCACCCTATCCACCAAATTAAACTGCTCAATTGGGTTGCTGCTTACCAAAACCGCAAAACCCCACTGCTCAAAAGAAAAGTGGAAGACCGTAAAAAAGACCTTTATTTTGCCAAGGAAAATCAATTGGGGAAGTTGGAAAGCCTACAATATGCTTACAATAATAGCACAGGAGAAATTCTGAATAAAAGCAAGGAAAACCTGTTTATCCCATTGTCCGAACCACTGGATCCAGGAAAGAGTGTCAGCATCAAACTCTATTACCTAATGAGGCTGCCCGATGCGCGTTTCACCGGTTATGGTACGGATAGCAAACATATTTTGCTCAAATATTTTTTTCTGGTTCCCGAAACTTACGAAGATGATGCCCAAAACGCTGCCTATTACCGCGATATCGAAGAAACGGCTAATGCGGGCTCACACTGGACAGTTGATTTCCATTTGCCCGAACATTGGAAATCTTACTCGAATCTTCCGCAAAGCTCCACATCAGCATTTGAAGGATTTTCCGTCAATGATCCGGAATTTCTGCTATCCCGTGAGGTTTATCCAGAATTTTTGGTAGATGTGGATGGGCAACAAGTCAACATCCAATTGGGTTATCAGATAACAGAATTTCAGCGGCAGACGCTTAATTTTATATTACCCACTCAGCTAAAATTTATTAAAGCCAGAACAGGAAACCTGCCGGACAAGATGTTCATCACTCAAAAATTTTTTAATAAAGAAGAATTTATTGGGATTGATGACATCAAGTTTTGGAAACTGAAATACCAGATGTTTACCGATTATGAAAAAACAGATCTGGATTATTTTAGTGTGATCTCAAAAAAAGTGATGGATGATTATTTCATTACCAATAAGTCCACAGATCACTGGTTGAAAAACGGCATCAAATCTTACTTAGAAAATCAATATCTGAAAAATTTCTACCCCAATCACAAACTCTTGGGCAACTTGCCAGACAATGCCAAGATCCTTGGGATGAAACCGCTAAAACTCTTCCACGCATCTGACCTAAAGCTGACAGAGCGTTATGGCTTGGCCTACCATTATATCTACACCCAAAATCTGGATCAAAAAATCACAACACCTTACGCGGCACTCAGCAACTTCAACACCACGGCTATCAGCCAGTTTGAGACAGGGAGCCTTCTAAATTACATTGCAGAATATCAGGGAACTGCCTCTTTTGACTTCTTCCTGAAGCAATATCTGACGCACAACTATAGAAAACAAGTTTCGGGAGCAGCATTTCTCGATCGTCTGGAAAATTTCACAGAGGGGAAATCAGCATTTTTGAAAACAATGATGGGTGAAAAGCATAGGATCAACTTTGACCTGAAAAGCATCCGTGAAAAAGAATCATCGTATACGGCGCGCATTAGACAAAAAAATGCCAACGATACCCCATTGAAAATAGAAACCATAGACGTCAGCGGAGACCGAAAAACCTATTGGAAAGATAAGATTGCTGATACAGTTTCATTACCAAAAAATGATATAAACAAAGTAATCCTAAATGACGATTACATCTTCCCGGAGACCAATTTTCGTGATAATTATATCTATACCAAAGGTCTTTTTGCTAATACTAAAAAGCTTAAATTAAAATTGGTAAAAGACATCCAAAATCCAGAATTTAACGAGATTTTCATAACCCCCAGGTTAACCTTTAACGCTTATGATAAGGTTTTGCTAGGACTTAATTTTAAAAATCAAGGGATCTTTGACCAAAAGTTAACCTACTCATTAACGCCTTATTATAGCTCGGGAACAGGCAGATTGACGGGATCCGGCGCAGTAGGTTACTCCATATTACAACCAAACAGTTTCTTCCGAAGTTGGAATTTTGCGGTTTCTGGATCTTACTTTCATTATGATAAAGATCTGGCATATAAGAAATTTGGTGCCGGAACATCTTTTATTTTCAACAAGGATCCGAGAAGTGCTATTGGAAGGAGCCTCTATTTTTCCTACAACTACTATGAGCGAGAGCTGACACCACTGATGGTTCTCAATAACCAATATGCCAAATACAATCTCTGGAGCCTCGGTTACTCCTATTCTGATAACCGGCTGATCCACGAGAAGTACATCAGTACCAATATTCAATGGATGGAAGATTTCCAAAAGTTATCTGCAGAAGCCTTCTATCGTTGGGAATTTGCCAAGGATAAAAAGATTAGTTTCCGATGGTTTGCCGGGTATTTTTTGAAAAATGAAACCAAGAATTCTTTGTTTAATTATGGGGTTTCGCGGGTCTCAAACTACTCGTTTTCGTACGGGCTCTTGGGGCAGAGCGCTACCTCGGGGATTCTTTCTCAGCAGTTTATCATGGCAGAAGGTGGTTTCAAGTCATTTTTCAATACATCCGTCAACCAATTTATCACGAGCATCAATGTTGATTCTCATCTTTGGAAATGGTTTAATTTGTATGCCGATGCAGGTATATATAAAAATAAAGGACACAATGCTCAATTCATTTGGGATTCGGGAGTGAAGGTCAAGGTCATTCCGGATTTTTTGGAAGTTTATTTTCCTGTAGCATCAAGTCTTGGGTTTGAACCTTCATTCAAAAACTATGGCTACCGAATCCGCTATACAATAGTATTAAATCTTGGTGCACTAATCAACAACCTGAGAAGAGGCGTTTATTAAAAAGCAAAAAGCCACCAAAAATCCGGTGGCTTTCTTAATATTGTGAAAAACTACAATTAGTTTTTGATCACTTTTTGAGATACCCTTTCTCCGTTTACAGTTCCTGTAACGATGTAAGTTCCTTTAACCAAAGCAGAAACATTAAGTGTAGAACCTTCTGTTACTTTAGCAGATTTTACAGCTTGTCCTGCTGTATTTACGATTTGGATATCGGCATTTTTAGCAAAAGATATACTTTCCCCAACTACAGTATTTTTAATAAATTCAAAGTTAGTTTTATTAACATCTGAAACAGCTAATTGAACAGTTGTTCCTGCAGAGTTAGTAGGTGTTGGTGTTCCAGCTACAAAATCAGTAGCATTATTATTGGTATCGTTCCCAACTGGAATTCTGCTAATTGATGTAGCGTTAGTAGTAATTGGTGCTGGTCCATTGCCTTCATAAATTGTTGCCGTAGGTCCCCAACCAACTAGATCAATAACTGAAGCATCAGTTGCAGAAGTAACAGGAGTACTGCTTGTTGTTAAAGCCACTTTACCTGTTGTTCCACTTATAGAAGCCGCAATTGTTGCATCAACTGTTGGTAAATTAATAGAACCTCCAGTTCCTGCAGCAGCTTGAATTAAATAATATTTTCCAGCAGGAATAGTGATCGGAGTTGGTAATGCATAAATTGTTGGAGTTGATCCAGTCCCACCAAAAACACCAGTTGCAGGACCATACTGGATATAAGCTCCTGTTAAAGTTACTGGAGAAGTTCCTCTGTTATAAAGTTCTATGAAATCATTTTTCAATAATGCTCCGGAGTTTCCTCCACCACCATAAACTTCATTAATAACCACTTGTGCATTTATTACTGTTGAAACAGCTACTACACCTAAAATAGTAAAGATTTTTTTCATAATATAAAAGTTTAAAATTATTATTTCCTATATGACAAATATAAAATTTTAATGGCCACTATAATTTTAAAGGCCTATTTTCCGTTTTAAATAATTGTTAATTCGCCGTAAGTCCTATTATTAGTACTTTTACGCATCATACAAAAAGGGTGACCAAGATCAATATCTTTTTTTTCACAATCTTTACTTTTTTTGCAATAACGACCGTTAATGCACAGATTTTCAGTTGGAAAAACCCCAATATTCCACAAGATTCACTAGAAAAAGACAGCGTGATCATTTCCAGAATTAACAGCGATTTTTTCACCAAAGACACCCTCGACTTTATCAAAAAAAGGAACCATGTGATTTATGATGAAGAAGTCCTAGTTAAAAATGATAAAAAAAGAATCCTTGGCGAACTCAATTCCAAAGGTTCTATAATTAGAGGAATCACCTTTGGGAATAATCAGGGATCATCCGTCCAAAGTTCGATGGATATGCAGATTTCGGGCAAGCTAAGTCCAGACGTTTCTATTTTGGCTTCTATATCAGATCATAACCTGCCGGTACAGGCGGATGGTTACACGCAAACCTTGCAGGAGTTTGATAAAATCTACATCCAACTCAATATCAAAAACCACAGCATCATACGCGCCGGACATCTGGACCTGAATGACGACACCACCTATTTTGGCCGCTACCAAAGTCGGAGCATGGGCTTGCAATTCCTCACCAATTGGGAAAAGAATGGGAATAAAACCTCGGTAGATGTTTCCGGAGGCGTTGCCCGAAGCGAGTTCTACAGGATGCGTTTCCAAGGTATCGAGGGCAATCAGGGGCCTTATCGCTTAACGGGAAAAAACGGCGAATTGTTCATTACCATTATTTCCGGATCGGAACAGGTTTATATTGATGGTATCCTCATGAAACGGGGCGAGAACCTTGATTATACTATTAATTATAACACCGGCGAAATTACCTTCACCAGTTTCCGTCCGATTTATAAGCAGAACTTCATCAACGTCTCTTATAATTATACCAACAGAAATTATACAAGATTCCTCATCACCGGAAGTATCAAACATCAGCGGGAAAAACTGAAAGCCTGTTTCAGCTGGTTCTCGGAAAATGACAATAAAAACGCTCCACTATCCCTCAACCTGAGCGATGAAGACAAACAAACATTGGTAAATGCCGGTAATAATGCTGATATGATGTATGCCCCGTCGGGCGTAGCAACAGACTATGACGTAAACAAAATTCTGTACAAGAAAATATTTGTGGACAATTCTTTCTACTACGAGTTTTCTACGGATCAGACCCAGAAGCTTTATCAGGTATCGTTCACCTATTTTGGCAGTGGAAAAGGCGATTACCAGCTGCAGCAAACTACCAACAACGGTCGTGTTTTTAAATACCAAGGCGCCGGATTGGGCGATTATCGCGCGGTGAGGAAACTGCCAGCACCGGAAAAAACGCAGGTTTACTCGGCTAATGTAGAATATGCGCTAGAAGATGGCGCCGTAGGTACGGATGTCTCAATGAGCAATTATGACCTCAACCTGTTTTCTTCTAAAGATAATACGCAGAATATAGGTTATGCAGCGAGGATCTACGCACACAAAACTTTCCGCAGCAGCAACTGGACTGGAACGCCAATGGTGGAATACCAGGTGATTCAAAAGAATTTCCATGTTCTGGATAGGATTAATAATGTTGATTTCTGGAGGGATTTTAACCTGACTAACGAATTCAGTCAGATTACTCAGAATAGATTAATTTTCTCTTTCCTCAATGACTTTAATAAAACTTCTAAAATCAATTACAAACTTAATTACTTGGAAGAAAAAGACACCTACAAAGGCATCAAAAATGATATTGACGCAGTTTTGAAAATCGGAAATCTGAATAACTTGGCCGCAGTTTCTTATTTGGACACTAAGTCGACCGACCTTAACACCAGCTTTCTCCGCGGCACTGTTTCCTCAGAATTAACCGGCAAAAAAGGCAGCTGGATGATTGGCGGCGCTATGGAGCATAACGAGAAAAAATACAATGCAACCCAAACGCTGGATTTGACAAGTTATAGCTGGAAGGAAATTTTTATTCAGAAGAAAATAGCCGATTCGGCAAGGACCAAACTGTTGACGAAACTCTATTTCCGTGGGAATGATTCGGTGCTGGATAACCGTTTGCAGAAAATGAATAACATCCTCGGAATCCAGGCAGAAAGCCAGATTATCAAATCAGAAACCACGCAACTGTCGGCTTTGGTACATTACCGCAAATTCTTTTACGAAAATCAAACTTTGGCCAATGGTCAAAATCAGGATTTTGTGGTAGGTAATATGCTTTATAACCAACAGCTTTTCAAAAACGGGATGCGTCTTCAGCTATTCTATGAATTAGGAAATGGTCAGGAAGCGCAGCGTGAATTCCAATACATCAAAGTAACCGATGGACAGGGCATCTACAAATGGACAGATTATAACAGCGATGGCATCCAGCAGCTGGACGAGTTCGAAGTGGCAGAATATGTTGATCTGGCGCAGTACATTCGGGTTTATACCAACAGTGTCAATTATCTTGCATCTAACAAAAACAAGCTTCAGGTGGCTCTATTTGTTAATCCTTCTGCGATTATCAGTTCAGAAAATGCATTCTTGAAACGCTGGAACTTCAACTTATCAATGCTTTCTCAGAATTCTTATTTGAAAGGTAGCCAAGTATTAGTATGGAATCCATTCGAAAAACAAAAAGATCAACTGCTCAGGACTCAGAATATCCTGGCTTCTGCGCTATTTAATTCTAATGACAAATCTGGCTGGAACGGTAGCTACCGTTATACAGTTAATGATAATCTGGTGAATGCCAATTTTAGCAACGAGGCGCATTCCCAAAAATCACATTATGTCAATTTGGGCTACTCATTCACCAAAGCCTTCCGCGCAGATTGGGAAAATACGGTTCAAAACATAAGCAACAGTTCTCAAGTTTACGCCACTAGAAACTATCTGCTGCAAAACTGGGAAACCAAGCCAAAAGCCACCTATAAACTCACCGAAACATTACAGACAGAATTATTCGGGGCCTTGCGTCAGAAAAAAAGAACGGATGGCGAAGAACTTCTTAAAACCTATGAACTCTCGGGAACATTGCAATGGGAAAGGACAAAAACCTCTGTGCGGGCGCAATTCTCTTTTATCAATAATAATTTTAGCGGTAACAATTACAGCATTGTAGGAAACCAAATGTTGGAAGGCCTAAAGCCCGGAAAAAACCAGGTCTGGACTTTATACATCCAGCAAGCCATTAATTCCTTTATCCAACTGAATGTCAACTACGAAGGGAGAAATTCCGGCGACAGAACCATACACATAGGCAGCATGCAGGTTCGGGCAAGTTTTTGATTTGGAGGTTTGAGAGGTTTTATTTGTTAAGAGTTATGTTTGTGTGACATTTTTTTGGCTGAGATTCCCGAGGTCCTTTTATTTTAGCTTAGCATTCAAAAAAAAATTACAACTATTACTGCCCATATTCAATCGCACTCTTCCACTATTATACTTCGTTTCTGCTCCATTCGCTCCAGCTTCCAACATAAAGATTCGGGATGTCAAAACCTGCATAATCCAGAGCCAAAAGGCTATGGCAAGCAGTAACGCCACTCCCGCAATGAAAGATAATCTTATCTTTATCATAGTTTTCAAATAATTGACTATAAATTGCTCTAAGTTCATCTACACTGCGGAAAGAGCCATTCTCATTCAGATTATTGATGAAAGGGAAATTTTCCGCATTCGGAATATGGCCAGCCACCAAATCGATAGGTTCGGAAATACCGTCGTAACGAAAAGACTCCCGGACATCGACAATAACAGAACCAGGATCTTCTGTCGCCAACTTCACATCTTCCCGCAACACTTGTGGCAACTGCCAGCTGTTATATTCTGACACATAAGATGTGGCTGGATAAGTGTTATCACCTGTTTCTAAAGGATAGCCTGCATTTTCTGCCCATTGAAAGCCACCATCCAAAACCTGAACATTTCTATGGCCAACTGCCCGCAACATCCACCAAAATCTTGCTGCTGCATTAGCACCGCTTTTATCATCATAAATCACAACATGAGAATCACTTTTAATCCCCAAGTTTCCAAGTGTTTTGATAAAATCCTCATATTGAGGAAGCGGATGTCGACCTCCATTTTTGGGGTCGTCAATATCCGCAAGGTCTGAGTTTAAATCTACAAAGACAGCATTTTTAAGATGCTTTTTCTGATAGACGCCTTTGGGATCCGGACCTGTTCTGACATCGAAAAGCAAAATTTTATGTTCATTGACCAAAGTCTGAAATTCATCAAATCGTATTATAGGTTGCATTTTTAATTTTTGAAGAAAGATAAAAAAAACCTGCGAGTATCAGAAATCCATTTTTAAATTCTTTCTTATCATTATCATCATTCTTTGACTAATTTGCACAAAAAACACCATTATAAATTACTTAAAATTTTACCAAATTGTTATCAATTTAATAACTTAAAACAAACCGATGATTAGACATAAAATAGCATTCAAAAAGACCTAACAACGATTACAATGGAGGTCTTATTGAAACAATAAATCAAATTTCACCTTCTCATTAAGAGCATTGTAAAGAATAAAAATTGCTTAAAATTAATTAGATTTGCGGATCAATAAAACGTAAAATGGAGACAAGCACAGAAAAAATTCTAATCACCGGAGCATTAGGGCAAATCGGAACCGAGCTGACAGCAAAACTCGCAGAACTATATGGCAAAGAAAATGTGATTGCTTCAGGTCTTGACAAATGGAAAGAAGGCATTACCGAAGCCGGATACTATGTCCGTCTCGATGTAACCAACTTCCAAGCTGTTACAGAAATCATTAAAGAGCATCAAATCACAACGGTTTACCACCTGGCATCGCTATTGTCCGGCACTTCGGAAAAGCAACCACTTTTTGCATGGAAACTCAATCTGGAACCGCTTCTTCATCTATGCGAACTAGCTAAAGAAGGCCTGATCCAAAAGATATTCTGGCCGAGTTCCATTGCTGTATTCGGAAAGGGAATACCTAAAAATAATGTTGGTCAGGAAGTTGTGCTTAACCCAACCACAGTTTACGGAATCTCCAAAATGGCAGGTGAAAAGTGGTGCGAATATTATTTTGAAAAATATGGGGTGGACATCAGAAGCATCCGCTATCCCGGGTTGATTTCTTGGAAAGCACCAGCCGGTGGCGGTACTACAGATTATGCTGTAGAGATCTTTTACGAAGCTGTAGAAAAAGGAAATTACACCAGCTTCATCAGTGAAAATACCGCTATGCCAATGCTCTACATGGATGACGCTATTGACGCAACCATCAAGCTGATGACAGCACCAAAAGAAGATGTCAAAATCAGATATTCTTATAACCTCGGCGGCATGAGTTTTACCCCAAAACAATTGGCGACAGAGATCCAAAAAACCTTACCGGATTTTGAGATAAAATACGAACCCGATTTCCGCCAGGCCATCGCAGATTCTTGGCCGGCAAGTATTGATGATTCTGCCGCTAAGAAAGATTGGGGATTGGATTATAAGTTTGACATATCATCGATGTCAATAGACATGATTAATAATCTTAAGAAAAAACTCTTGAAATAGATTACAATCAATAAATAATTTAAATACCTCAACTTTTAACATCTGATTTATAATGATTTAAGAAATAAATTTAAAATTTACTTTAAGTGATATTATTAACATTTAACTTAGCCTTACCATCTTACAAGGCTGATCCATCAAAAAAAATAGGCTCCAACCAATTGATTTCATCAATCGAAGAAAATACAGACTCCATCTTATCTGTATTAGACAAGCATGGTTTTCTAGCTACTTTTTTTGTGGAGATTTCATTGATTCCAAATCTTGAAAAGCAGCTTAAAAAAGTGGTCTCAGGTGGTCATGAGGTAGCATTATTCAATATCAATTCGGATGTTGAATTGGTGGAAAAAACAAAGTTAAATGTTGAACAAATATTACAAAAACCAATCCGGGGAATCAGGCAAAAGTACCACCAACTAACGTATGAGGAAATCAAAAAATCCGGTTTCAATTACCTCTCCGAAATAGAAGAATCCAGCATCAATTTCCTTTGGCGAAAACTGACGACAAAAACCGAAATTCATATCAAAAATGAGTTGACGATAATCCCGGAAAGCCAGTCACCTTATTCGCAACTCCCTTTCAATGATTATGTCTTACAAGTGACTCCAATGAAATACTATGAAAGCATGATTTTGGAGAGTCTTAAGAATAACGAATATGTAATGATATACAGTAAT
The DNA here is from genome assembly GCF_056329745.1 of Epilithonimonas sp. Lineage (NCBI taxonomy): Bacteria > Pseudomonadati > Bacteroidota > Flavobacteriia > Flavobacteriales > Weeksellaceae > Epilithonimonas > Epilithonimonas sp. Next base: position 44,970 of record NZ_JBWEYV010000015.1, read on the forward strand.
ATTTGGCAATTTCTCAATAAAGAAAATCTCCCATTTGAGCTTCCTTTCTACAAAACAATCAATATTGGCAAGCGTTTTGAGCAACGCATAGAGAAGCTACTACAATACTTGGACGAGAATGAAACAGCAGTTTCCAGGATGAAGGATTACCTGTTTTAACAAAGCAAAAGCTTAGAAATTCTAAGCTTTTGTTATCTTTATACAGATGAGTAATTAACTCAATTCAAACACCGTAATTTCAGGCAGCACGCCTACCCTACCGGGATATCCGATAACACCAAAGCCACGGTTAACATACAAATATTTTCCTTCGCTCTCATAAAGGTCAGCCCATTTTGGATACTTATACTCCACTGGTGACCATCGGAAGTTTTTGAGATCGATCCCAAACTGCATGCCGTGTGTATGCCCGGAAAGCGTGAGCTGCACATTGGCAGGGTGATGTTTTACAACCGCATCAAAATGCGATGGGTCATGCGACATCAATATTTTTGCTGCATCCACAGGGACGCCTGCTGCCGCTTTATCCAGATCCCCAAATTGTGGAAATGGAGGAATACCCCAATTTTCAACCCCTAGGATATAGAGTTTTTCCCCGTTTTTCTCGATAATTCGGTTTTCATTACGTAACATTTCAAAGCCTGCTTTTTTCTCGTTTTCTATCAGTTTTGGAATATTATTTTTTCGGTCATCAACGGATTTCCAAACACCATATTCGCCATAGTCATGATTACCTAGTACCGCAAACTTCCCATCCCGGCTTTTAATCTGGGAAAACAGATTGATAAAAGGCACAAACTCATCTGCATAGTTATTGACCATATCGCCTGTAAAAAGAATCAAATCGGCATCCTGCTTATTGATGAGATCAATAGCGTGCTGAAGATGCTTTGGATTCTGGAAACTACCACTGTGGACGTCAGAAATCTGCACGATTTTATAACCTTTGAAACTCTCGGGCAAGTTTTTTAATTTTAACCGTACAATTCTTGCCCTGTGGCGGTACTTCCCAAAGATAATCCCGTCCAGAAACATACCAGCCAGAACAGCGCCCGAGCCTAAGCCAACAAGGCTGATAAAACGCCGCCTTGAAGGATAATGCGCATGCTCTTTTGAAATAGACTGTAAACCAAAGCCCAAAAGCCTAACAACATCCTCCAACAAAAGAAAAACAGCCACCAAAATCTTTGGCAAAACAAAAATCAGGATAACAGAAAAGACAATCTGCAGCCTGAGATAACTATGGGAAGCTTTGTTAAATGTGAGCACAGAATAAAAGAGGAATATATAAACCAGAACAGTGGGAATCCAGTAAATCAACCTGGAATTGACGGTACGGAAAGCTGTCTTAAAGGCCTGGTAAACATAAATTTCCAACAAAAGAAAAAGAACCAGAAGGGTAAGTATTGTTTTTTGCATAATGATATAAAAAAGAAAAAGGAATCGCAATCAATTCCTTTCTATAATAAACGTTTAAATGTTAGTTTTACTTTATCCGAGCCGAATTAAATTTTCCCTTCCGGGAATTTATAAACCACGCAGTTGATATTCATCCCAGCTCCTACGGATGTGAAAAGAATGTAAGATCCCGGCGTAAACTGCTGCCCTTCCAACTTATTTTTCCTGATAAGGTCAAACAAAGTTGGCACCGTGGCTACAGAAGAATTTCCCAGTTCCTGAATCGTCATTGGGGAAATAGAATGATCATATTCTCTTCTGCCATACAATTTGAAAAGCCTGCCAATCATCGCATAATCCATCTTGGCATTCGCCTGGTGGATTAATATTTTACTAATGTCGGTGATATCAAGTCCAGCCTTATCAATGGTCGCTTTGATTGCATCAGGCACATTTTTCAAGGCATATTCGTAGATTTTGCGGCCACGCATCCTGATATACAATTTACTTTGATCAGAATCCAGATTAAGTGATGGCCCGTTCTCCAGATAACACAGTTCTTCGCCATTATCGCAAAGCGTATTATCTGCCAAAACACCTACATTTTGCTCATCTGTAGCAGTCACCACAACAGCTCCTGCACCATCGGCAAAAATCATCTTGTTTCTGTCAAAAGGGTCGGTTACCCTGCTTAGCGTTTCGCCGCCAACAACCAAAACTGTTTTTGCCTTACCAGCTTTAATCATGGTGTCTGCAAGAATCAATCCTTCTACCCAACCCGGACATCCAAAAATCATATCATAATTGATACAGTCCCTTCTTTTGATGCCTAATTTACCTTTGAGCCTTGCTGACAAAGAAGGCATAAAGTTGGGAACACCATCTACACCCACTTCACCAAAATTGGTAGCAAATATGATGTAATCAATCTCTTCTTTATCAATACCTGCATCACGGATGGCCTCTTCGGAAGCCCGCAGTGCCAAATCAGAATTAAAATCTTCTGCATTGGCATATCGCCGTCTTTCGATCTCTGTAATATCTACAAATTTTTGAACGATCTCCTCGGTAGGTTTCTCAATCAGCTCGTGATTATCGTCGTAAAAAACAGCATCTTTGAAATAAGAACCATCTATAATGTTTTCCGGGATATAGCTACCGGAACCAATGATTATTGTATTAGGCATTGATATAAAAAAATTTTACTGGCAAAATTACACAAAAATTAATTGAATAGATTTTTATTTTGACGCTTTTATGTAAGTTTCAGATTTTCAATGCGATGAAATATACCGTTTATCTTAATTCAGTAATAAATCAGCATCTACATTGAGATTCTACAGGAAATCTTTATTTTTGGATCATGTTTGAATTCCAAACCATACAACAACCCGTGGAAGACACACTTTTGAAAGAAAAAAGCAGTAAATTTATTGGTTTTGCCTATCCCGTAAATTCTGATAACGAAATCAAAGAGAAGCTGCACCATCTTAAAGGACTTCACCCAAAAGCCACACACCACTGCTACGCGTACAGATTGGGAATCAATGGAGAAAATTACCGAGCCAATGATGACGGAGAACCGTCCGGAAGCGCCGGATTGCCAATCTACAACCAGCTGCTGGCACACCAGGTTACCAATGTTTTACTAGTCATTATCAGATATTATGGCGGCACCAAACTGGGCGTTGGCGGACTGGTGAAAACCTACAAAGAATCTGCAAAATACACCCTGGAGCAAGCCAACATCATCACCAAAGAACTTGAATCCCAACTTGAAATTAAATTCAAATTCTCTCAACAGAATCTGATTTTTACCTTGCTTAATAAATTTGACGCAAGGATTAACCACTTCGATGCCCATGAGATTTGCATCATTAAAGCAAGTGTTAAAACATCAAAAAAAGAAAACATCTCAGACGAGTTGTCCGAGATGCTGTTGGAATTTAATTTTTCATAACTTTTATTCCCTTATCTTAATCCCTCCTGTTTCCTGAGAGCATTGATGCAAAATAAATTAATTGTGCCAGAGACCCAAGTGCCGCCACAACATAAGTTCTTGCTGCCCATTTAAGGGAATCTTTAGCACCGGCATACTCGTCCGGCGTTACCGTTCCAGAAGCCTCCAGCCATTTCAGCGCCCTGTTGCTGGCATCATACTCTACCGGAAGCGTGATAAAAGCAAACAATGTAGTCACTGCAAACAAAACCACCCCTATCGCTAGAACGGTTGTGTTCCCATTAGGGTTATCGATACTTCTGGTAGCAACCATAATACCAATACCCGCCATCAATACAAACTGTAAAAGTTTGGAACTGATGTTTACCACAGGAACCATTTTGGATCTCAGCTGCAACATAGAATAACCTACTTTATGCTGCACAGCGTGGCCACATTCGTGGGCAGCAACTGCGGCAGCGGCGGCATTTCTCTGCATGTAAACAGCTTCTGAAAGGTTAACCGTTTTATTTTCCGGATTGTAATGATCTGTCAATTCGCCAGGAACAGAAACTACCTGCACGTCAGTGATACCATTCTCTCTCAACATCTTCTCCGCAATCTCTTTTCCGGACAAACCGTTCCTGAGATGCACTTTGGAATAATAATCGAACTTGGATTTTAGCCTAGATGACACAATCCAGCTAAACAACATTGACAGTCCAATAATTATATAATATCCACTCATTTTTTCTTTATAATTTTATACGAAATAAATACCTGATTTTAAGTAAAAATTATGCCAAAGACTTGCTGTTTTTACCTTAAAACCTATCTTTGTCTAATAGATGCGCAAGAATATGAAAAACATCATTGTAAAGCAAGTGGTTACACAAAATGACCTGACAGATTTTATAAAATTCCCGATGGATTTGTACAAAAACAATCCTAATTATGTTCCGCCGTTGATTAACGAAGAAAAAAACATCTGGAAAAAGGAAGAAAATCCTGCGCTGCAGTATTCGGTTGCTAAACAATTTCTAGCTTATAAAGACGGGAAAGTTGCCGGGAGAATTGCGGTCATAATCAATCATAAAGAGGAAAAGGAATTGGGCATCAAAAAAGTACGGTTTGGCTGGCTCGATTTTATCGATGACGAAGATGTATCAAAAGCATTAATTGACGAGGCTATAAAATTTGCTAAAGAGAATAATATCACCAAGATCGAAGGGCCAATGGGTTTTACCAATCTTGACAAAGCTGGGATGCTGACCATGGGATTTGACAAACTGGCAACCATGATTGGCCTTTACAATAATGAATATTACCCAAAACACCTAGAAAAGCGTGGCCTCGCAAAAGAAAAAGAATGGGTAGAATTCGAGATTAACTTCCCCGAAGTTTTGCCGGAAAAAGTGGTAAAATTCAGCAGCCTTATTGCTGAAAAGTATAAACTCAAAGTCATCAACTTCAAATCTAAACAGGAAATTTTACCGTTGGTAGAACCTATGTTCAAACTGCTGGATGAAACTTACAAACACCTTTCTACTTACACACCAATCACCGAAGAACAGATTAAAACTTATAAGGAAAAATATTTCCCTTTCATCGATAAAAATTATATCATTTGCATTACTGATGATAAGGACGAGCTGGTTTCTTTTGCGATAACAATGCCGTCCTATTCCAAAGCACTTCAGAAATCAAAAGGGAAACTTTTCCCGTTTGGCTGGTGGCACTTTCTGCAGGCTGGCAAGAAAAATGACCGCGCCAATTTCTACCTTATAGGCATCCATCCTGATTATCAGAGACGTGGCGTGACGGCCATTATATTTAAGGAAATATTTGAACGTTTCCGGAAAATGGGAATCAAATACGCGGAAACCAATCCGGAACTGGAAGAAAATAAAAACGTACAACTCCTATGGCAGGATTATAACCCAGTCAATCATAAAAGGAGAAGAACTTATGCACTCACAATAGAAAATGATTAATCTTAAACATTAGTTTAACAAAAAAGATAAAATTTCTATTTCCTAAAAGATAAAACATGAAAAAGCAACTTTACATATATGGCGTTTTGATTATTGCCTTTGTCTTGTACAATTTTTTGGATCCTATAAAAGATGCAAGAACCGACACAGTCATCAATATCATTTTTGCCAGTGTCCTATTCCTGTACATTGCTTATATCGCATTTTTGGTACTCAAGAGAACCAACAAGCCCAGAAAGTAAATCTTATTTATAATTATTCTAAATTTACCAAAACAGACTTTTGCCCTCACTTACCGATGGCGATAAATTAACATATTAAATCTTTATTTAGTATTTTTGCATAGTTAAATTTCGATTTTATGAATTTACCAGAGAATTATATTCCTATTCTAATGCAGGCAGCAGTTGGACTAGGCTTTGTAGCAGTTTCACTGCTTGGTGCTCACTTTTTGGGTCCAAGACAGAAGAAAGGAAATTCTGTAAAAAACCAGAGTTGGGAATGTGGTGTTGCCTCGGAAGGTAACGCAAGAACCCCTTTTTCCATCAAATACTTTTTGACAGCAGTTTTGTTTGTCTTGTTTGATATAGAAATCGTATTTTTTTATCCATACGCGGTCAACTTCAGAGAGTTCGGGATGCACGGATTTTTAGCGGTTCTTACATTCGTTGCGATATTCTTTGTAGCCTTTTTCTATGTTTGGAAAAGAGGCGCGCTGGATTGGGATAAATAATTGCAATATCGAAGAATTGTAAAATTGTCAATTTGCAGTTTTACAAATTAACGAATTAACACTTTTACTAAAAAAGAAAAAATGTCAGATCAAAAACCAACAATAATAACCAACGCACCTGCTCCCGAAGGTTTTGAAGGAGAAGGCTTTTTTGCGACAAAACTGAGCAGCGTTATTGGTATGGCGAGAAAATTTTCGCTTTGGCCTTTGCCGTTTGCAACATCTTGTTGCGGTATCGAGTTTATGGCCACGTTGAACCCAACTTATGACGCATCGCGTTTTGGGATGGAGAGAAACTCGTTCTCACCAAGACAAGCTGATATGCTGATGGTTTGCGGAACAATTTCTAAAAAATTAGGCCCGGTTCTTAAAGAAGTTTACACCCAGATGGCTGAGCCAAAATGGGTTGTTGCCGTTGGTGCGTGTGCTTCCAGCGGAGGTATCTTTGATACCTACTCTGTTTTGCAGGGAATTGATAAAATTATTCCTGTGGACGTATATGTACCTGGATGCCCACCAAGGCCGGAACAAATTATAGAAGGTGTAATGCAAGTTCAGGCACTTTGCGAAAGCGAAAGTCTTAGGAGAAGGGATATGCCGGAATATCAGAAACTATTGGATTCTTACAACATAAGCAACTAAAGACAATGACGAACGAATTTGTATTAGAAGCCATCACAAGGGAATTTCCCGAGTCTGTAATCTTAAGTTCAGAACCTTATGGGATGTTGACTGTGGAAATCAGAAAAGATGATATCAAGAAAGTGATCCATTACCTGAAAGATTCATCTTTGGAATTTAATTTCTTGACAGATATCTGTGGAATCCACTATCCGGAGAATCCAGCACAAGAGATTGGCGTTATCTATCATTTGCATAATATGATGACCAACTTTAGGATCCGCCTCAAGGCTTTTATGATAAGAGAAGATATGGAGATCGATTCTTTGACAGATCTTTATGCCGGAGCCAACTGGATGGAACGTGAAACGTTCGATTTCTACGGAATCAAATTTAAAGGACATCCTGATTTGAGACCAATCCTTAATATGGAAGACCTTGGCTACCATCCGATGCTGAAAGAATACAAGCTGGAAGACGGTACTAGGACAGATAAGAACGATGCCATGTTCGGAAGATAAAAGCTTATGGCAAATGGCATTTAGCCAATAGCCGGTTGCAAATAGCTAAAAGCAAATATTATGAAAGACCAATCATTATCCAATATACTTAACCAATACGACTCCAGGGAACAGATCGACGGACAACTCTATACGTTGAACCTTGGCCCTACGCACCCTGCGACTCACGGTATCTTTCAAAACGTCCTTACCATGGATGGTGAGAGAATCCTGCATGCAGAACAGACGGTTGGTTATATCCACCGGGCATTTGAAAAAATATCCGAAAGAAGGAATTTTGCACAAATCACGACGCTTACAGACCGTATGAACTATTGCTCTGCACCTATCAACAATATAGGCTGGCATATGACTGTGGAAAAGCTGATTGGTGTAGAAGTTCCTAAACGTGTAGACTATATGCGTGTTATCCTCATGGAGCTTGCAAGGATTGGCGACCATTTGATCTGCAATGGAGTAACAGGAATGGACTCCGGAGCCATCACAGGATTAACTTATATGTTCATCGAAAGAGAACGCATCTATGATATGTACGAGCAGATCTGTGGCGCCAGGATGACGACTAATATGGGAAGAATTGGTGGTTTTGAAAGAGATTTCACGCCCAAGTTTCACGAGTTGATCAAAGATTTCTTAAAAACCTTCCCTGCAAGATTCCAGGAGTTTTGTAATCTGTTGGAAAGAAACAGAATCTTTATGGACAGGACTATCGGTACAGGAGGAATTTCGGCAGAAAGAGCTTTGAGCTATGGTTTTACCGGTCCCAACCTGCGTGCTGCTGGTGTAGATTATGACGTGAGAGTGGCGCAGCCTTATTCTTCTTATCAGGATTTTGATTTTATCATTCCTCTGGGAACAGCAGGTGATACTTATGACCGTTTCATGGTTCGTCAGCAGGAGATTTGGGAATCTATCAAAATTATCAAACAAGCTTACGAAAACTTGCCGGAAGGACCTTTCCACGCAGAAGTACCAGATTTTTACCTTCCTGAAAAAGCCGACGTTTACCAAAAAATGGAAGCATTAATCTACCATTTCAAAATCGTAATGGGCGAAACAGAAGTTCCGAAAGGTGAAGTTTACCATGCTGTAGAAGGCGGAAACGGAGAATTAGGCTTCTATCTTGTAAGTGACGGCGGAAGAACGCCATACAGGTTGCATTTCAGGAGACCTTGTTTCATTTACTATCAGGCCTATCCGGAAATGATTACAGGATCTGTAATATCAGATGCCATTGTAACCATGTGTAGTATGAATATTATTGCGGGAGAATTAGACGCATAAAATTGTAAAAAGTACAATGTATTATGTACACTGTACTTTTAAATATATAGTTAAATAAATACTTTGTACCTTGTACAATGTACATTTTACAACATAATAAAATGAGCGAAACAATTGCTTTTAAACCTGAGAGCTTAGCACAGGTTCATAAAATTATCGCAAGATATCCCGAAGGAAGACAAAAGTCTGCCCTTATCCCTCTCTTACATTTGGCACAGAAAGAATTTGGTGGCTGGCTGGATGTTCCAGTGATGGATTATGTGGCAGAATTATTGAGCATCACACCTATCGAAGTATACGAGGTGGCTACATTCTACACGATGTTTAATATGAAACCCGTTGGGAAATACGTTTTGGAAGTTTGCAGAACCGGACCTTGTATGGTAAACGGCAGCGAAAAAATCCTGGATCATATCCGTACAAAACTGAATATAAAAGATGGTGGAACTTCCGAAGATGGCCTATTCACTCTGAAGCCGGCTGAATGCCTTGGTGCATGTGGCTATGCGCCAATGATGCAACTTGGAAAATTCTATCACGAACATTTAACTATAGAAAAAGTAGACGAAATCCTTGACCTTTGCAGACAAGGAGCGATTGCTTTAGATTAATATTAAACTGATGAGTAAAAAACTTTTACTTAAAAATGCACACATAGAGGGCATCCGTTACTTCGAAACTTACCGCAAACACGGCGGTTACGAGGCTGCGGAAAAAGCACTTAAAATGAAGCCTGAAGAAATTCTGGAGGAAGTAAAAGCTTCCGGGCTTAGAGGCCGTGGTGGCGCCGGTTTCCCTACCGGGATGAAGTGGAGTTTCCTTGCAAAGCCCGAAGGCGTGCCGAGACACTTGGTAGTTAATGCGGATGAATCCGAGCCAGGGACTTTTAAGGACAGATACCTGATGGAGTTCCTTCCTCACCTTTTGATTGAAGGAATGCTAATTTCGTCTTACACTTTAGGCTCCAATACATCATACATCTACATCCGTGGAGAATATTCTTGGATTCCTGATATTCTGGAACAAGCCATTGATGAAGCCAAAGCAGCGGGATTTCTTGGAAAAAACATTCTTGGAACTGGCTTCGATTTGGAGATTTATGTTCAGAGAGGTGGCGGCGCTTATATCTGTGGTGAGGAAACAGCATTGCTGGAATCGCTTGAAGGAAGAAGAGGTAATCCAAGACTTAAACCACCATTCCCTGCAGTAAAAGGACTTTGGGAAAGACCAACGGTTGTTAACAATGTAGAATCCATTGCAGCTATTGTCCCAATTATCTATATTACCGGTGCAGAATATGCCAAAATCGGTGTGGGAAGATCAACAGGAACCAAATTGATTTCTGCTTGTGGAAACATTAATAAACCGGGCGTCTACGAAATCGACATGACCATTACGGTGGAGGAATTTATCTATTCTGATGAGTATTGCGGCGGAATCCCAAATGGTAAAAAACTGAAAGCCTGTATCCCAGGAGGAAGTTCTGTTCCGATTGTCCCAGCCAACCTTTTATTAAAAACTATCAACGGGGAACCACGATATATGAACTATGAATCTTTATCTGACGGCGGTTTTGCAACCGGAACCATGATGGGCTCCGGAGGTTTTATTGTGTTGGATGAAGACCAGTCTGTGGTAGAACATACGATGACATTGGCAAGATTTTACAACCACGAGAGTTGTGGGCAATGTACGCCGTGCCGGGAAGGAACCGGATGGATGTACAGAATCCTGAAAAAAATATGGAAAGGCGAAGGAAAAATGGAAGATATCGATCTGCTTTGGGACATCCAGAGAAAAATCGAAGGAAATACCATTTGTCCGCTTGGAGATGCAGCAGCTTGGCCTGTTGCAGCGGCTATACGCCACTTCCGTGATGAGTTCGAATGGTATGTCAACAACCCGGAACTTAGTCAAAAACAAAATTATGGATTGGCCAATTATGCAGATCCAATCCCTGCAGTAGCTAAATAATGTAGACGCTAAATGAAGAATTTTTTTGCAGTGGCAATGATGATCCTGGGAGCACAGATCGGATTTGCACAAGATATCGATCATCATATTAACAGTAAACCTGAACCACTATCAAAAAAAGGGCAAATGTTTGTTTTTTTTGGATGGAACAGAGGCGCATTCAGCAATTCTGATATTCATTTTTCCGGAAACGGATATGATTTCCAGCTGAACAATGTCTCGGCAAAGGACAGGCCTACCAAGTTTGGAATTGTTTATTTTGACCCGTCGTGGTTCACGGTGGTGCAGTACAACTTTAGGGCAGGGTATTTTATCAAAGATAATCTGGCATTGGTTCTTGGTATCGATCATATGAAATATGTGATGAACCAAAACCAAACGGTCAATTTTTCTGGACATATATCAGACCCTAAGTATGCAGCAATGGTTCAAAACGGGCAAGTCAACTTGGCAGATGAGCAGTTCTTGACTTTTGAACATACCGATGGGCTTAATTATGAAAATTTAGGTTTAGAAAAATATAAAAGCCTAATTAATAATAAGAATGTTGATTTGGTTTGGTCTTATGGAGCGGGAATTGGCGTAATGTTTCCAAAAAGTAATGTGAAGCTTTTTGGCAATGAGCGAAGTGACCGTTTCCATGTAGCGGGTATCGGAACAGACATTAGAACCAGCCTTAACCTTGTCTTCTGGAAACATTGGATGGCAAGATTGGAAGCCAAAGCGGGTTACATTAATATGTGGGATATCAAAACAACACTTAATAATAAGCCGGATAAAGCGAATCAGGATTTTGTTTTTGGGCAGGTTTTGGCAGGTGTAGGATATACATTCAATACAAAAAAGTATAAATAATACAGCTTATTTGCTAAGGCATAAGAAGCGAAAAGCATAAGATATGAGCGAGGAAGTTAAAAAATTTAAAATCACAATAGACGGACAAACAACCGAAGTTTTGCCCGGCACTTCTATTTTGGAAGCCGCAAGACAAATCGGTGGCAAATCGGTGCCTCCTGCCATGTGCTATTATGGCAAGCTGGAAAGCAGCGGCGGTAGGTGCAGAACATGTCTGGTAGAAGTTTCTAAAGGTTCCGAAGCAGATCCACGACCAATGCCAAAATTGGTAGCCAGCTGCAGAACAGGTGTGATGGACGGCATGGAAGTGAAGAACCTGACCTCCGAAAAAGCACAGGAAGGCCGCAAAGCGGTTACCGAGTTCCTACTGGTAAATCACCCGTTGGATTGCCCAATTTGTGATCAGGCAGGAGAATGCCATCTTCAGGATCTTGGTTACGAGCATGGCCTTGAAAGAACCAGAACAGAATTTGAAAGAAGGACTTTTGAGCCGGAAGATATTGGCCCGTATATCAAGCTTAATATGAACCGTTGCATCCTTTGTGCAAGGTGTGTACTAGCAGCCAATCAATTGACCGAGAAAAGGGAACACGGCATCCTCTTCCGTGGTGATCATGCAGAAATATCCACTTACCTAAACAAGGCGCTGGATAATGATTTCATCGGTAATGTGATAGACGTTTGCCCAGTTGGTGCTTTAACCGACAGAACATCCCGTTTTGCCAGCAGAGTGTGGTTTACAAAACCAGTTAATGCAACTTGCGAATGTGATAAATGCAGCGGTAAAGCTGTTCTTTGGATGAAGGGTGATGAAGTAATCCGTGTGACGGCAAGAAAAGACCAGTACGGTGAGGTTGAAGAATGGATTTGTAATGAATGCCGTTTTGAAAGAAAGGATGTCAAATATTGGAACATAGAAGGACCTCGACAAATCGACAGGCACTCTGTAATCTCCCTTAACCATTACGAGAAAAAAACGGATAGTTATAATGTTCTTGAAAATCCAGAAGCTAAAGAAATTGGATTAAAAGACGAAAAAGAAATTGAAAAACTAGATAACGAGATAATTTGAGATTATTTCACTTCTAATTTCGAATATAATACCTATGGAATTAATTACATTCAAGATCATATTGGTAGTTGCCTTATTTCTCTTGGCACTCACCATTGCAGCGTATTCTACTTGGGCAGAACGAAAAGTAGCGGCAGTGATGCAAGACAGGATTGGCCCTAGCAAAGCTGGACCATTTGGGTTGTTACAACCTCTTGCCGATGGTGGAAAATTTTTCTTCAAAGAAGACTTTACGCCGGCCAATGCAGAAAAGTTTTTGTTTATCCTGGGGCCTTCCCTAGTGATGTTTATATCCCTGATTACCGGTGCTGTAATCCCATGGGGGAAAAGCCTAAATATTGGAGGAACCTCTTTTGACCTGCAGGTAGCCAATATAGATGTAGGTGTTTTGTATATGATTGGTATGGCCTCTATTGGTGTTTACGGAATTATGATTGGTGGCTGGGCTTCTAATAATAAGTACTCTTTGATTGGAGCCATCCGGGCATCATCGCAGATGATCTCTTATGAGTTAGCGATGGGATTATCACTGCTTTCTATCATTATGATGAGTGGCAGTCTTGATCTTAAAGTGATTACAGAATCTCAAACTACTGGGAAATTGTGGGGATTAATAGCGGTGGACGGAATGAACTGGAATATCTTCTACCAACCACTTGCCTTTCTAATCTTTATTGTGGCAGCTTTGGCAGAAACCAACAGGCACCCATTTGACTTGCCAGAATGTGAGTCAGAATTGGTAACAGGTTACTCTACCGAATATTCTTCTATGAAACTTGGAATGTATATGTTTGGGGAGTATATTAATATGTTTATCTCCAATGCCTTTATGGTTGCCTTATTTTTTGGAGGTTACAATTATCCAGGAATTGATTGGGTGTCCAATCATTGGGGTGAAAACGTGGCCGGAATATTAAGTATTGTAGCATTCCTTACAAAAACGGTCATCGGGATTCTAATCTTTATGTGGATCAGATGGACACTACCAAGATTTAGATACGATCAATTGATGCATATTGGATGGAAAACACTCATTCCATTAGCATTAATCAACTTAATGATAACCGGTGCTTTAATTTTGGCATTTGGCAATTAGAAATTAATTAATTTAAATTTTGGACTTCATCATAAGTTCAAATCTTAAATAAACAAATTAAAGATGAAACTTACTAACAGATCAAAAGTTGTTTCTAACAAAGAGATGACACTTGCAGAAAAAATCTACCTTCCGGCGGTATTCAAAGGAATGGGGATTACATTGAAGCACGCTGTCAGGAATATCGTGAAAGGACCACCCATCTATCCTTATCCGGAAGTTGATAAGCCACGAGCCAAAATATGGAGAGGGCAACATGTCTTAAAAAGAGATGAAGAAGGAAGGGAGCGTTGTACCGCTTGCGGTCTTTGTGCTGTGGCCTGCCCTGCAGAAGCCATTACAATGACTGCGGCAGAGAGAACTAAAGAAGAGAAAAACCTTTACAGAGAAGAGAAATATGCAGAGATCTACGAGATCAATATGTTGAGATGTATCTTCTGCGGTATGTGCGAAGATGCCTGCCCAAAATCAGCCATATATCTTACCGACAGATTAGTAGATGTGGAAACCAACCGAGGATCTTTTATCTATGGTAAGGATAAATTGGTAGAAAAAATTAATGAAAGGATTGACATTACCTCACGACAATCTGAAAAACAAAAAAATGCAGTAAAGTAATGGATCAGATTTTATTTTTCTTAATTGCGTTTGTGGCTGTTGCAAGTGCCGTTTATTTTGTTTTTGCAAAAAACCCACTATATGCCATCTTGTCTCTGATTGTAACCATGTTCTCTATAGCTGGATTGTATGTTCTGCTTAATGCTCAGTTTTTGGGTATTGTTCAGATTATCGTTTACACAGGAGCCATTATGGTATTGTTTCTCTACATCCTGATGATGCTGAACCTTAATAAAGAAGACGAAAGCAAAAAAGCTAACCTTCCTAAGTTTATCGGGATTTTTTCGGTTTGTATATTATTTGTCGGGATGCTGGGAGCTTACAAAGGCCTTACCGGAAAAACAAATGCAGCAGCAGGAATAGATCATTCTGTTGGGTTGACAAAAAACCTTGGGAGATTATTGTTTAATGAATATGTATTGCCGTTTGAATTGGCTTCTATCCTTATTTTAGCAGGGATTGTAGGAGCGGTTCTTATTGGTAAAAAAGATTTATAAGATTATGGGAGAAGTTAATACATTAATACAGGAAATTCCTTTGGAATATTTTATTATCCTGAGCACAGTTTTGTTTTGCCTAGGTGTTTTGGGGGTATTGCTCCGCAAAAATGCCATTATAATACTGGGATGTGTAGAGCTAATGCTTAATTCTGTAAATCTTTTACTGGCTGCTTTTTCTGCATACAAAGGTGATGGTAACGGGCAGATTTTAGTATTCTTCATCATGGTGGTTGCAGCAGCAGAAGTAGCTGTGGGATTAGCAATTATTGCAATGATGTACAGAAATACCAGATCTGTGGACGTGAGTATTTTTAATAAATTAAGAGGATAAGAAAGGGATGGAAAATTTAGTTTACGCAATTGTACTTTTACCTTTAGCCGGATTCATCTTCAACGGGCTTTTCGGGAAAAACCTTCCCAAAGCTTTTGTTGGCGGATTGGCCACACTGGTAGTTTTCGCTTCGTTTGTTATCACAACAAGTATATTTTTCGGGTTCAAAAATGACAGCGCACCTGTCATTGTAAAAGCATTTGAATGGTTCCGGGTGAATGGGATTCAGGTTAATTTTGGATTCCAGGTAGATCAGTTGTCACTGATGATGGTCATGATTATTACCGGGATCGGATCATTAATCCACCTTTACTCAATGAGCTATATGAGCCACGACAAGGGTTATTACAAATTTTTTACTTACCTAAACCTGTTTATCTTCTCGATGCTGCTTTTGGTTTTAGGAAGCAATTACTTGATTTTATTCATCGGATGGGAAGGAGTAGGACTTTGTTCTTACCTATTGATTGGATTCTGGTACACCAACGAAGATTATGGCAAAGCAGCGAGAAAAGCATTCATAATGAACCGTATAGGTGACCTTGGATTACTTATTGGTATTTTTGCCATCGCCTCTCAGGTGAATGCCGTAGATTATCTCAGCGTAGCAGAAAACTCTTCCAAATTCACTTTGGACAGCAGTGCTATTATATTTATCACAGTTAGTTTATTCATTGGAGCTGTTGGTAAATCGGCACAGATTCCTTTATTCACGTGGTTGCCGGATGCAATGGCAGGTCCTACACCTGTTTCTGCGCTAATCCACGCTGCAACAATGGTTACTGCCGGTGTTTATTTGGTGGTTAGGAGTAACTTCTTGTTTTCCCTCGCACCATCCACGCTCAACCTGATTTTATTTATTGGTTTGGCCACTGCTTTGGTAGCCGCATTTATCGGGCTAAGGCAAAACGACATCAAGAAAGTACTCGCCTACTCCACTGTTTCCCAGTTAGGCTTTATGTTCATCGCATTGGGTGCCGGTGCTTATACAACCGGGATGTTCCACGTTATGACACACGCGTTCTTCAAAGCCTTATTGTTCTTGGGAGCAGGTTCTGTAATCCACGCAATGAGTGGAGAGCAGGATATGCGTTTTATGGGCGGACTTAGAAAAAAAATCCCAGTTACTTATTGGACTTTCCTGATTGGCACATTAGCCATTACAGGGATCCCACCATTATCGGGGATGATTTCCAAAGACGAAATATTGACGCACATCTATGCAAAAAGCCCGATTCTTTGGGGATTAACATTGTTTAGTGCGGCTTTAACAGCCATCTATATGTTCCGTCTATTATTCCTGACTTTCTTTGGAGAATTCAGGGGAACCGAGGAACAAAAACATCATTTGCATGAGAGCCCGGCAGTTATGACATTGCCACTTATCATATTGGCCATCCTTTCCGTAGTTGGTGGATTTATCAATCTTCCTCACTTCATTGGTCACGGTCATTTCCAAAAACTGGCGCAATGGCTGAAACCAATCTATGTTTATGATATAGAAACACCGGAGATACCTTTCGTTACAGAAATGATTCTTTTAGCGATAACTATCATTATGGTTGTGGTGATCTTCTTCGCGGTGAAAGCCATTTATGTCACCAAGAAGAAAAAAGCTCTACCCGAAGAAAACTACACAGGTTGGGAAAAACTGTCTTCCAGAAAATTATTTATCGATGAGATTTATAATGCGATGATAGTTAGACCAATCGAAGAAGCCGGTAAAGCGGCAGCTATGTTTGATAAAGCTGTGTTGGATCCTATTGTTAATTTCATCGGATTAGGCGCACAGGATTCCGGGCGTGCCGCAAAACGCCTGCAAAACGGGAACGTAGAAAACTATGTGCTGATTATGTCATTAGCCATCGGAATTATATTGATTGTTAACTTTATACTGAAATAATGTCCTGTTTACTATTTACATTATTACTTTTACCTCTCGTAGGTTCGGGTTTGTTATTTTTCTGGAAAAATGCCTCCAGTAAATATATTGCACTGGCTTTTGCTCTTGCACAGATGTTTTTGGCTTTCTATATGTTGGGAAATTTCGATTTCCATCCAACGGTAGATTCGCCATTGCAGTATGAGATCACTTATCCGTGGTCCAGCTACATCAAAAGTAATCTCCATTTTGGGATAGACGGGATGAGTATGCTGATGGTACTGCTAACCAACATCCTAGTTCCTCTTATTGTTTTATCATCTTTTAATGACAAAAAAGGATTCCCAAATTCTTTCTACGCATTGATTTTGCTGATGCAATTTGGGTTATTAGGCGTTTTCACAGCATTAGACGGCTTATTATTTTACATCTTCTGGGAGATTACATTAATCCCGATCTGGTTTATCGCCGGGCTTTGGGGTCAGGAAGATAAACGACTTAAGTTTACAACCAAATTCTTTGTTTACACTTTTGTAGGATCATTGTTTATGCTGATTGGTTTGATTTATGTTTACAACCACGCGGCATCATTTGCGCTGACAGATCTTTACAATGCCCAACTGAACGTGAACGAGCAGACTGTTGTATTCTGGTTTATATTCTTCGCATTTGCTGTTAAATTACCAGTATTCCCGTTCCATACTTGGCAGCCGGATACCTATACATACTCACCTACTCAAGGATCGATGTTACTGTCGGGGATTATGCTGAAAATGG
This sequence comes from Epilithonimonas sp., assembly GCF_056329745.1. NCBI lineage: Bacteria > Pseudomonadati > Bacteroidota > Flavobacteriia > Flavobacteriales > Weeksellaceae > Epilithonimonas > Epilithonimonas sp. The sequence goes on from NZ_JBWEYV010000015.1 coordinate 62,565, forward strand.
CAGTTTATGGTGTAATGAGATATTTACTTCCTATCACGCCTTTGGCAATTGGTGGCATCTCCGGCGAGATTGTCATCATCCTTTCGGTCATCGGAATCATCTACGGTGCTTTGATCGCACTCATTTCCACAGACAGCAAACGACTCATCGCTTATTCATCTTTGTCCCACGTAGGGCTCATTGTTGCCGGTATTTTTTCTGCGGCTGTTGTTACAATGCGTGTAGGATTGAATTTTGAAGGTGCCCAGGGTGCGATGATCCAGAGTTTTGCCCACGGGATCAATGTTGTGGGACTTTTCTACTGTGCCGATATTCTTTACAAAAGATTCAAAACAAGAGACATCCGCCAGATGGGTGGTTTGGCCAAAGTTGCCCCAAAATTTGCGGTTCTTTTTATGATTATTATGCTGGGAGCAACCGGAGTTCCTTTAACCAATGGGTTTATTGGGGAATTTATCCTGCTCAAATCCGTATTTACTTATAACAGTCTTATGGGCGTATTAGCAGGGTTAACATTAATTCTTTGTGCCGCTTATATGTTGCGTTTCTACGGGAAAGCGATGTTTGGCAAAGGTGACGATGCTGTTTTGGCCACCACAAAAGATATTTCCTCGGTAGAGTTTTCGGTGTTGGCAAGTTTAGCGGTTTTCGTGATTGTACTGGGTGTTTATCCACAACCGGTGATTGAGATGGTAACAAGCTCGGTAAGGTTTATTTACTCATCAATGATTAACTAACTGAAACAATTAATCGGTTAAAATTTAGAAAAATTAAAAATTAGAAAGAGACTGAAAATGGGTAATCTCAATTTTCAAATCTCAAATTTCAAACATATATTATGAATGTTTTAATAATTTTATTCCTTACGGCAATTCTGGCATTATTCTCTGGCGTCTTTGAGAAAGGGAAATATGCTAGATATATCGGGATTCTGGGATTAATCGTTGGTTTGTACTTCAGCTTCCTGCCGGATTGCGAGTTTTTTGCGCAATACAAATCGATGTATGAGTACGGTAATAATGCCGCATTGTTTACAAAGATTTCGGTAGTTGTTACCTTGTTGCTTTTCTTTTTGGGCGGCTTTGCCTTCAGCAACCACAGGAGTCACCAGTCCGAGCTTTATTCGCTGCTTTTATTCGCACTTTGTGGCGGGATTGTCCTGTTCGGGTTTCAGAATTTGGTAACATTATTCATCGGTATAGAAATTCTGTCCATTCCTTTATACGTGATGGCAGGAGCCAACAAAACCGACCTTAGATCAACTGAAGCTTCTATGAAATATTTTCTGATGGGAGCTTTTGCTACAGGCTTTTTATTATTTGGGGTTGCATTGGTTTACGGCAGCGTTGGCAGCTTTGATCTCTACGCCATCCACGATTTTGCCCTTAACAATCCTAACAATCTAATGCTGATTATGGGAGCGATCCTAATGTTAGCGGCATTGGCTTTCAAAGTATCATTGGCACCATTCCATATGTGGAGTCCCGATGTTTATCAGGGCGCACCATCGCTTATTACGGCATTTATGGCATCTGTGGTTAAGATCTCAGGATTCTTCGCACTATTCAGGTTAATGACCATTGGCTTTGGCGGCATTGCCGGAGATTGGATCAATATTTTGGGGGTTTTCATCATCCTTACTTTGCTTTTAGCCAACGTTATGGGATTGGTTCAGACCAATGCCAAAAGGATGCTCGCCTACTCTTCCGTTTCGCACGCGGGTTATATTGCGCTTATTTTCTTTGGCCTTAATAGTTTCTCGACATACATTTTAGGATTTTACCTTTTTGCTTATTCATTAGCAACGGTAGGTGTTTTTATCAGTTTGATCTATGTAGAAAAAATCAAAAGAGAAACATCTTTTACCGCTTTCAACGGATTAGGCAAAAAAGAACCCGTATTGGCTGTGGTTTCCAGCATCTCGATGCTTTCTATGGCGGGGATTCCTTTAACTGCCGGTTTTATCGGGAAACTGGGCATCTTCAACCAGGTAATGGCTACTGGCAATGGCAGAGAGCAGTTCTTGGTAGTAGTAGCCGTTTTAGGTTCTGCACTCAGTATTGCGTATTACCTTAAATTAATTGTAGCGATGTTTTTTTACAAAGAAGACAGCTTCAACGTGAAGGAAAAAGCAACCATTACATACAACATCGTTTCTGTAGTAATCATCGTGGCATTAGTAGCAATGGGCATCGTCCCCGACTTGTTCGCCAGACTTTTTGGATTATAGAATATTCCCAACTTATACAACTTAAACCTGATTCTCTGGAGTCAGGTTTTTTTTATGAATTATTTGGGCGCCTTTATCCGTCTACAGCTCCCGCTCTTTTTTGCTCGGTAAGGCCTCTCGCAAAAAGGAGCTCCACTTTCGCCGGGGCACAGCTTCGCAATATTGATTACTTGGTCAAATAATCAATGTTTATAAAAATTAATGCGTTCTATTACTGCAAAACCACTATTTTTATTCAAATTTTTGATCTAATGAAAAAGTTATTTTTGTTCTGCTGCATTATCAGTTTTACATTCAGTTTTGCACAGGCCAATCCGGTAGAAGAAAACTACACCAAAAAAGAAGTTTACATCCCAATGCGCGATGGCACCAAACTCTTTACCATTATCTACACTCCAAAAGACATCTCCAAAACCAAAAAATACCCTGTGATAATGAACAGGACCTGCTACAGCATTGCGCCTTATGGAGAAAACAATTTCAGGAAAAAGCTAAGTCCTAACAAATTCATAGAAAACGAAAAGTACATCTTTGTATTTCAAGATGTTCGCGGTCGTTATATGAGCGAAGGAACTTTCACCAATATGACACCGCAGGTAGATCACAAAACCAAAAAAGATATAGACGAGAGTACCGATACCTACGACACTGTAGACTGGCTAGTCAAAAACATAAAGAATAACAATGGTAAAGTTGGCCAATATGGCACGTCCTATCCTGGCTTTTACACCGCTGTTGGTACGCTCGCCAATCATCCTGCTTTGGTTGCATCATCACCACAGGCTCCCATCTCGGATTTTTGGTATGATGATTTTCACCATAATGGTGCTTTTCTGATGGGCTACTTCAAGACATTCCCGGTTTTTGGTGTTCAAAAAACAAAGGCTGAGAAAGAAAGTTGGTTCGCCGATAAAATGATCAAACCAACATCAGACGACGGTTATCTTTTTTACGAAAATATGGGAACGCTAAAAGAGGGCGTTGACCAATATTACAAAGATAATTTCTTTATGCAGGAAGTGGTAAATCATCCCAATTATGATGATTTTTGGCAACAAAGAAATCTTTTGCCGCATCTCAAAAATATCAACCACGCTGTGATGACCGTGGGCGGATGGTTTGATGCCGAAGATCTACGAGGGCCATTATCCATCTATAAAACCATTGAGAAGACAAGTCCAAAAGCCAAAAACACCATAGTAATGGGGCCATTTTCACATGGCGGCTGGAACTATGACAGCGGCAAACATTTTCATAATGACATCTATTTTGGGGACAGCATTGCCACGTTTTATCAAAAAAATATAGAGCAGCCATTTTTTCACCATTACCTAAAAGAAAATTCTAAAACAGCTGCCAAACTCCCCGAAGCGTATATGTTTGATACCGGGAAAAAAGAATGGAAACAGTTTGATAACTGGCCGCCAAAGCAGTCAGAGAAACAGTCATTTTACCTTAGCGCCGATGCAAAACTAAATGCCAATAAAGCAAACAGCAATGGTTTTTCGGAATACACCTCCGATCCTAATAAGCCGGTCCTCAGCAGCGAAAATTATAAGGATATGAATGGTTTTACACCAAGGAATTACATGAGCGAAGATCAGCGTTTTGCCGCTTACAGACCTGATGTTCTTACTTTCACATCCGATATTCTTCAAAATGATCTGACTTTGGCGGGAGAAATTCTTGCCAAACTAAAAGTCATTTCCTCCTCTACAGATGCCGATTTTATTGTTAAATTGGTTGACATCTATCCTGCGGATGAAAAAGCCAACCCAGATAAACCTAGTGTTGTATTAGCCAATTACCATCAGATGGTAAGAAGCGAAATCATGCCGGCAAGATTCCGGAATAGTTTTGAGAAACCGGAAGCGTTAATACCTGGTCAGGAAGCAGAGGTAGAAGTGAAGCTTCAGGATATTCTCCACACATTCAAAAAAGGGCACAAGATACAGGTTCAAGTTCAAAGCACGTGGTTTCCACTAATGGCGGTTAATCCACAAAAATTTCTTGCAAATCCTTATCTGGCCACAAAAGCTGATTATACAAAAGCCGATATCAAGGTTTCTGGCCAAAGCAGCATTGAATTCAGTACGGTTAAATAATCATTTTCTGCATCCCATAAAAAAAATCACAAACTTAAAAGTTTGTGATTTTTTTATTTATTTACCGAAATTCTTATTCCGTATTTTTTTATAACCAATATTGGCAGCGGGCTTTTTAGCCTGCCCTGCTTTTGGCTGTGAATTTCGTTGATTCCTCGCTTGCATAGGCTTATTGTTGCTGTCCCTCTTTTGCTCTACCAGATTATCGGTATGGTAAGGATGGTCTGTCACCAGCGGTATTTTTTTACCAATCAGTTTCTCGGTATTCCTTAGGTTGGCAAGATCCAGTCCGTCCACAAAAGAGAAAGAAGTTCCTTCTGCACCGGCTCTTCCGGTTCTCCCGATACGGTGTACGTAAGTTTCGGAAACATCGGATAATTCATAATTCACCACATATTTCAGCTCGTCAATATCAATTCCCCGGGCAGCAATATCAGTAGCTACAAGAACCCTTGTTTTCTTTGATTTGAAATTATTAAGGGCATTTTGTCTGGCATTCTGGGATTTGTTACCATGGATGGCTTCCGCAGAAATCTTGGACTGATGCAGTTTTCTGGCAATTTTATCGGCGCCATGCTTAGTTCTGGAAAACACCAAAACCTGATCTAGCTTGGGATCCTCCAAAAGGTGGATGAGCAAATCTGTTTTATCATCTTTCTCAACAAAGTAGATGCTCTGCTGGATGGTATCTGCCGTAGAAGAAACCGGTGCAACTTCCACTTTCACAGGATTTACAAGGATTTCTGAAGCCAGTTTCGCAATTTCCTTCGGCATTGTAGCGGAGAAAAATAGGTTTTGCCTTTTAGCCGGGATTAGCTTCAGGATTCTTTTTACATCATGCACAAAGCCCATGTCCAGCATCCTGTCTGCTTCGTCCAAAACGAAAACTTCAAGATGATGAAGCTTAACAATACCTTGCGAAATAAAATCAAGCAATCGCCCAGGTGTTGCAATCAGGATGTCAACACCTCGCTTTAGGTTTTGCTCCTGCTGATGCTGTTTTACACCACCGAAGATCACCATAGATCTCAATTTAAGATGCGTGCTATAATCCTGAAAATTATCCTGAATCTGGATAGCCAGCTCTCTGGTTGGTGTTAGAATAAGCGCTTTGATCTGGTTCCTTGAGACATCTTTACTAGCAAGATTCTGCAAAATAGGGATAGCAAATGCCGCAGTTTTTCCGGTACCTGTCTGTGCACTTCCCAGAAGGTCTCTACCTTCCAAGATAGGTGGAATGGCTTTTTGCTGTATTGGGGTTGGCTGTTCGTAGCCTTTAGTTTTAAGTGCGTCTAAAATTGGTTTTATTAAACCTAACTGTTCAAAATTCAAATGAATAAAGTTTTAATTAAATGAAAATTCCTCCCATAATTAGAAGGAATTATATTTTGCAAAGGTAACTGAAATAAAATTAATGCTTAATTAATCTTTTCCCAGTGTTGTTTTTTCTTAAGATCTGTGATAAACTGATAGAACTGTTTCAGTTTTTCCGGCTCCTCACCTGCCGACATGGCTATATTTTTTTGAGCGCCATCTGAAAAATTGATTCCTAAAACTCTTTTGGAAGCATCCATAATACGCTTGTCCTCGTAGCGGTCTTTAAGAGATTTGACATCCGCCTGATTTGCTAATGTGATCAATTGATTATAATCTTCCCTACTGATGGTTGACTTAAAAGTCCCTTCCCTAGGCTTATCAAGATCACCACGACCTTCGCCTTCGGAGAAATTGAAATGCTCCGCTTCCAAAATCGCTGTTCGGTCTGAATTAATGGTAATTTTATAAATCGGACAAAATCCAAAGCATGGCCCAACCTCATACTCAATTTTAGAATACTTGGAAACTTGTGAAGATTGGCAAGACACCAACCCAAAAATCAGCAGAAAGCAAATTAAATTTTTCATTAGCAGGATTAAGATTATTATTGTATGCCTGACGAAGATGGATTATCCGTGAAGTTTTTTCCAAATCGCATCTTTCAGTTCCATCAATCCTTCCCCGGTAACACCCGAGAAAAAGAGAGGTTGCCTGTTCTCTGGGAACTCTGCTGCAATTTCTTTTTTCAACTCATCATCCAGCAAGTCGGATTTTGAAATGGCCAAAAGAAAATCTTTATCCAGAAGTTCTGGGTTGTATTCTTTCAGCTCATTCTCGAGAATTTTAAATTCCTGATAATGATCCTCAGAATCCGAAGGGATCAAAAACAGTAAAATGGAATTTCGTTCGATATGTCTCAGGAAACGGTGCCCCAAGCCTTTGCCTTCCGCTGCACCTTCTATAATACCAGGAATATCGGCCATTACAAAGGATTTGTAATTACGGTAATCTACAATCCCGAGATTGGGCGTAAGCGTTGTAAAGGCGTAATTGGCAATCTTGGGTTTAGCTGCTGAAACGGCTGCCAAAAGTGTTGACTTACCGGCATTTGGAAATCCTACAAGCCCAACGTCAGCAAGAATTTTCAACTCAAAGATCACATGCCCTTCCTCACCAGGTAATCCGGGTTGCGCATAGCGAGGCGTCTGATTAGTAGAAGATTTAAAATTTTCGTTTCCTAAACCGCCTTTTCCACCATGCATGATGATAATCTCCTGGCCATCCTCCATAATCTCACCAAGAATTTCACCCTCTTCATTTCTGGCAATGGTACCAATGGGAACTTCTATATAAACATCTTCACCAAATGCGCCTGTCAATTGATTTTTACCACCATTTTCGCCACGCTGAGCCTTGATATGCCTTGTGTAGCGTAATGGCAAAAGTGTCCACTCGTTAGCATTACCCTTGATAATCACATGACCACCACGTCCGCCATCACCACCATCTGGACCTCCTTTTGGGATATATTTTTCTCTGCGGAGATGGGCAGAACCTGCTCCGCCGTGGCCGGACTGACAATGGATTTTTACGTAATCTACAAAATTGGACATAACTTTTGGTCAAGGTTTATGGTTAAAGGTTCAAAGTTGCAACCTTGAATTTTGAACTTTGAACCCTAAATCAAAAAATTATTTTTGAATTTTTTCTACTTCTGCAAATAGTTTTGCGGAGATGTCGTCTATACCACCCACGCCATTAACTTCCACATATTTGCCTTGTTGTTTATACAATTCTGCCACTTCGGCTGTTTTTGCATAATACTCTTTGATACGGTTGGCAATGATTTCCTCGTTGGAATCATCGGATCTGCCGCTTGTTTCGCCACGTTTAAGCAAACGTTCTACCAAAACCTGGTCTTCTACAACCAGCGACAGGCAAAGGCTGATATCTGCCTGCAATTCATTTTTAACGATATTTTCCAAAGCTGCCGTTTGGGCTGCCGTTCTTGGAAAGCCGTCAAAGATGAAGCCGGCAGCATCGGTAGGCTTTTTAACCTCTTCGGTCAACATATCGATGGTTACTTGGTCTGGAACCAATTCTCCTTTATCGATATAAGATTTGGCAAGTTTCCCAAGCTCGGTATCGTTTTTCATATTATACCGAAAAAGATCACCTGTGGAAATCTGCTTCAGGTTAAACTTTTCGATTAGATGTTGTGCCTGGGTACCTTTCCCACTTCCCGGAGGGCCAAATAGGACAATGTTTATCATTTTTATTATATTTAGTGAGCCATTTCTGCGGCTCTTCAATTATAGTCTGATAGCTTATTCGTTAATTTTGCCTTCTTCCAGTTGGTAAAGATCTTTCAAGTTACGGCCCAGTTCATCATAATCTAGACCATAGCCCAAGACAAACTTATTCGGAATCTCTTTCCCCACATAATCAATCTTAAATTCCTTTTTGTAAACATCGGGTTTTAAAAGAAGTGATGCAATTCTCAAAGATTTTGGACGCTGTGTTTCTGTAAAATAGTGACAAAGGTTTTCAATAGTGTTCCCTGTATCCACAATATCTTCCAAAAGAACAATGTGGCGATCTTTGATATCTTTTGTCAGTTCCATTTCCTTGAAAACAATACCGGTAGACTGAGTTCCCACGTATGAACTCATCTTGATGAATCCGATCTCGCACTCACCTGGATATTCTTTCATAAAATCAGAAAAAAACATGATAACACCGCTTAATACACCGATAAAAACTGGTACTTCATCTTTGTAATCTTCATAAACTTCCAGAGCAACGCGTCTGGTCATTTCTTGTATTTCTTCGTGTCTTAGATAAGGGACAAAGGTCTTGTCGTAAATTTTAATACGTTCCATATATAATTTGAAAGTACAAAAATAAGGTTTTTATGGCAATTTGCCGATTTTCTTTTTTTGCATCGGGGACAAATCAGTAATACAATTTAATTATCTATCTTTGCGTTACTATTTCTGAAAAAGAATCATTATGTTCAAATCGCTTTTCAACTGGAAAGTTTTACTCAATATTGTTTTAGCATTAGCTCTGTTTGCCGGTCTTGTATGGCTTACATTCCGATGGCTAGAGTTTCATACAGATCATGGTGAAGAAATCCCTGTACCCAATGTAATGAATATGACGGTGCATGAAGCTATCAAAGTTTTGGATGACTCGGGTCTTGAATATGAGGTGGATAGTTTCAAATACGATCCTAAATTCCGTCCTTTTCAGGTTCTAGCCGTTAATCCTAATCCTGGTGCCAATGTAAAAAGTGGCCGTGTGATTACGCTAAAAGTAAATCCCAGAACATGGGCAAAAGTTGCAATTCCTGATATTATTGACCGATACAAAGGCCTTGCCTTTAACCAGCTAAACCTTGTAGGGTTGAAAGTTGGCGATACTTTGTACGAACCAAGCATTCAGCGGGATGCCGTTCTCAGAATTTTATATAATGGTGTAAGCGTAAAACCGGGAACCCAGATCCCGAGATTCTCTTCAGTAGATTTGGTGATTGGATCGGGTCCTTTAAGAAATGTTTCTATTCCTAATGTGGTAGGCAGAACGGTTCAGGAAGCTAGAAAAATTATTGCAAGAGCTTTGTTTGAAGTCGGTATTGTAGACCATGAAGACGGAGGCAAAGATGAGTCTGACATTGTGTATTACCAAGATCCAGAAGTAGGCTCGCTAAGAGACCAAGGCATGCAGATTGACCTCTGGGCCAGTAAGAAAACACCTGCCGAATTACAAAATAAAATAAGGCAATTGGATGAAACTTACCGTCCAAAAATTGATACAACACTGGCTCCCATCCAATACAGGGAAGTAATGCCTGCCGAGCAAAAGCCTGCGGCAACTACAACGCCACCACCTGCTGTATCACCAACAACATCGGCTAAACCGAAACCCCAACAGCCAACTGGCAACACCAACCAACCGGCAACGAAACAGGGAACAGCCACAACTACAGCCAAACCGGCAGAGAAGCCCAAGCCTAAAAAAGTAGTAATAGAATAAAAACAAAGGCTTCAACATTCAGTTGAAGCCTTTTTAAAATCATAACATGCTGGACGACAACGAAGATTTTCTGGAACAGGAATTAACCGGTGAAGATTTGCCTGCTGAAGAAGAAAACAGCGGGCTTTTTGAGCATCTTAATATTAAGGTTGATAAAAACCAGGAGCCTCTACGCATAGATAAGTTTTTACTGATCCACAGGCAAAACTCCTCCCGAAACAAAATATCCCAAACTTGCCGCGCCGGCAATGTGACCGTCAATGGAACGCCTGTCAAACAAAACTACAAGGTAAAGCCCGGTGATGAGATCAGTGTGCTATTGGCTCATCCGCCAAGGGAAAACGTGATTATCCCGCAGGACATTCCTATTAATATTGTTTATGAAGATGATGATGTAGTAGTGGTAGACAAAGAGGCCGGTATGGTAGTCCACCCCGGATTTGGCAACTGGGACAAGACCTTGGTCAACGCGTTGGCCTATCACTTTTCAAAAGATCCTAATTATAATTCTGACCTGGACAGGGTTGGCTTGGTTCACCGTATTGATAAAGACACATCCGGACTTCTTGTGATTGCAAAAAATGAATATGCACTCAGCCATCTTGCCAAACAATTCTTTGACCGAAAAACCAAAAGACTCTACTGGGCTTTTGTCTGGGGAAATGTGCAGGATGACGAAGGAACCGTTACCGGACACATCGGCAGGCATCCCAAAAACAGGATGCAGATGTACACCTATGTAGATGGCAGCCATGGTAAACATGCGGTTACCCATTACAAAGTGCTGGAGCGTTTCCGATACATGACCTGGATAGAATGCAAACTGGAAACCGGAAGAACGCACCAGATCCGCGCGCACATGAAGCATATCGGGCACACACTTTTCAATGATGAGCGGTATGAAGGTAATATCATCATGCGTGGTGTAAACCTCCCAAAATACAAACAGTTTGTACAAAATGTATTTGAAGTATTGCCGAGACATGCCCTCCATGCCCATACATTGGGTTTTATACATCCGGTAACGAAGAAAGAAATGTACTTTGAAAGCCCAATGCCCAACGATATGCAGGAAGCAGCAAACCGATGGCGAAATTATCTGGATAACAATTAGTTTTATATATTTGTCACGTGAGGAAAATCGATTTTTTATACAAATTTTTGGTTCTTTTGGCTATGGTTCTTTTTACGGGATCCAAGGCACAGGAAACCCTGCCGTTCTATCAGCAATACCTTTTAGATGGTGATTTTTTGTTTAATCCTGCCCTACTTGGCAAGACAGATGATGTGGTAATTAACCTCAATTACCAGAAACAGTTTTCAAAGTTGACAGAATCGCCGAACGTGCAGTCTGTGGGTATGCATGCCAATATTTTTGACCGTGTGGGAGCCGGTCTTTCTTTCTTTAGAGATCAAAATGGCCCCATCTCGTCCAATGGCGTTACGCTGGGAGCCTCTTATTTTATTCCACTTTCTGATGAAGAAGACCGCCAAGATCAGTTTTCCTTTGGTGTCGGTACCAACCTGTATAACATGAATATCGATTACAGCCAAATCCATCCGGAGCAGGCTGGCGATCCGCTTTTGGGAGAGAATACCAATTCGATTTTTCTGGCTTATGCCAATTTGGGTACAGCGGTTAAGTATAGGCACTTTTTCGCTGGCTTATCTGTAATGGACATCCCTATCAGCAACACCTTACCCATTGATAACGGTATAGAGCCGTCACCCACAAAATTTTACCTAAATGCGGGATATGACTGGCATTTTACTGATGGGATTTATCTTACACCATCCTTGATGATGAATCTCAATACCAACTCATCAAGGATTTTTGATTATAACCTGCTGGCCACCGTTTTTGGTGAAGAAGATTTATTTTCTGCCGGCATCAGTTTCAGGAGTGCCAAGAGTTCTGTAGGAAGCCAAAACTTAGGCCTATCCCCTGTCATCAAAGGGCGTGTGGGTATTTTTACATTTGGAGCCGTTTACAATTTTGGTGTTTCGGAACTTACGGAAAATTTTGGTAACAGTTTTATGCTGTCTGTTGGGTTTAACATCAATAATTTCATCAACGGCAGAGGTTTCCGGTACAGATAGATTTATAATAAATTGAATAACTTTGAGCTCTGACAGATCAGGGCTTTTCTAATGATATATCTCCATATCCCTTTTTGCAAGCAGAAATGCAGCTATTGTAATTTTCATTTTTCAACATCATTTTCTATGAAGGATGATATGCTTGCCGCCATAAAAAAAGAGATCCAACTCAGGCATCATGAGCTCGATAACAAAACGCTGAAATCCCTTTATTTTGGTGGCGGAACGCCGTCTGTTCTGTCTGTTGATGAAATTAAATCCTTGACAGACGAGATTCAGAAATATTTTGATTTTGATGAAAGTATCGAAATCACCTTAGAAGCAAATCCGGATGATCTTGATAAAAATTACCTCAAAGCATTATCACAAACCGACATTAATCGTTTGTCCATTGGTGCTCAAAGTTTTTTTGATGAAGATTTAAAATTGATGAACCGCGCCCATAATGCTTCCGAAGCCGAAAGTTCCATCAAAAGAGCGCAGGATAATGGTTTGGAAAACATCAGCATCGATTTGATTTACGGTTCGCCAACATCCAAATTCGAAATCTGGAAAGAAAATCTCAATAAAACAATTGAACTACAAGTTCCTCACGTTTCATCTTACGCTTTGACCGTTGAACCAAAAACTGCTCTGGAAAAATGGATCGACAACGGAAAAGTACCACCACCAAAGGAATCTGAACAAAGCAACGAGTTTTATTACATGATCGATTTTCTTAAAAATAACGGCTTTGACCATTACGAAATTTCTAACTTCGGAAAGCCGGGATTCCATTCCAAACATAATTCGGCGTACTGGAAATACGAGCCTTATTTGGGCATTGGCCCGTCTGCTCATTCTTACAACGGATCCAGCGAGCGAAGTTGGAATATAGCCAACAACCCAAAATACATCCAAAACATCAACGCCAATATCCTCCCAAAAGAAACCGAAACTCTTACTGAGAAAGACCGTTTTAACGAGATGATTATGATAGGATTAAGAACAGTTTGGGGAGTAGATATGACCAAAATAAAATCTGATTTTTCTAACGAAATCATCAATAAGCTGCAAGATAATATCAGTCAAAAATTGGAAGACCAAACCCTCGTCATCGAAAATAATCATCTGATAATCCCGGAAAACCACTGGTTCTTGGCTGACGGCATTGCGAGTGATTTATTTCTGGTTTAAGACTCCAACAAGCTCAGTCTGACAGTTAAAACAGTTCATATTAGAGCTGTCACATCCAACTTACAGAAATGTTTTTCAGAATGAAAATTTCCTTATTTTTGTAAGGCTAAATCTTTGCTAAGTTTGAAGTTTATGCTGAGCTCGCCGAAGCACCTTTGTGAACTTAAAAACTTTGTAATTATCAAAAAAACTTTGCGAACTTTGCGTTCAAAATAACAGATAAAAGGTAACCTCTTGAAAAAAAATAAAGCCGACTACTCTCATCTTTCTGCAAGCCAACCGATCGGGATTTTTGATTCTGGTGTGGGCGGACTGAACAATGCAAAAGAAATCAAACGATTGCTTCCCAACGAGGATTTAATCTATTTTGGAGATACCAAACACTTACCTTACGGCGAAAAATCCAAGGAAGCAATTATCGGTTATGCTACGCAAATCACCAATTTCCTTTTGGAGAAAAACTGCAAAGCCATCGTTATTGCCTGCAATTCTGCCACGGCCAATGCGTTGAAAGAAGTTCAGGATTTGGTAGCCGGCCGCGTTTTGGTGATTGATGTTATCAATCCTGTGGCAGAGAAAGTCGCGTACGAAATCCATAACAATGTGGGCGTTATTGCCACAAAAGCAACCGTAAATTCCGGGCTTTACAAAAAATCAATCCGTAGGCATAACAAGTTTATCAAAGTGGATGAACTGGCGACGCCACTGCTGGTGCCTGCGATAGAAGAAGGTTTTAAAAACCATCCGATTACGCACGCCATTATTTACAATTATCTAAGCAATAGCAAGCTCAAAAATATCGAAACGCTCATCCTTGGTTGCACACACTATCCGCTTCTCATTGATGAAATCAAACAATATTACGGCAACCGCGTTCGCGTCATCGATTCGCCTAATATCGTGGCCAATCAGCTGAAAATGATCCTGGACAAACATCATCTTTTGAATGAAGAAAATCACACGCCCACTTACCAATTCTACCTGTCTGACCTTACCAAAAATTTTGAAAAAATCTCCAAAAAATTCTTTGGAAAATCGATAGACCTGCAGCTAAAAGTGCTTTAAGATGGATTATAAAACAATTTAAAAATTCTCATTGAGGAAGATGTCCTTGATCTGGGCAATCTCATCCTGCACGTTACTTTTGGTACGCTGGCCAAAGTGCAGTGTATTTTCAATCTGATGCCAGCCTTCCCAAGCAACTGCAATCCCACCGCTGTCAATTTCTTTTTTACACAAAAAATCCGGAACCACGGAAAAACCGGCGTTTCCACTTAAACAGCGCACAATAGAGCAAATATTAGGCACAATATAATTAGGTTTAAAATCCGGATGGCGGTTAAAATTGGCTTTCCAAAAGTTATTGAGATGATCCATATCTGCCGCAGTGCTGTACCAGATTTGCTCCTTAAGCCATCTTTCTGCCGCTTCGTAATCCTGATGGGTAATCAATTTGGAAAACTCTGCAGTTTCCGTACCTGACCCATTAATCAAAACAATTTTTTCTTTGGAAAAGGCCTCGAATTGGAGGTTCTTTAGATTGGTTTTGCGAGGCGTGATGATAAGATCCAATAATCCACTATCCAAATCCGAGAACATCTGCTCATAAAGCCCAAACCTGATAATCACATTAAAATCAAAACTGGGAATATGCTTCTCCAGCGTGAACTGAAACGTTTCAAAACACATTCCGATGCTTACAGTCGGGCGTTCCGTTTTTGTAGTTTTATGAAAAGTTTGTTCGGCTGTTTCCAGTTTTAGAAGTGGTTCCAAAGTGAAATTGTAAAGAATCTTTGCCTTCTCGGTCGGAATCAATTTTTTCGAAATTCTCTCAAACAAAGCATAACCAACATAAGCTTCCAACGAGCTAATGTGAAGGCTCACACCAGGCTGAGAAATGTATAATTCCCGCGCAGCTTTGGTAAAAGACTGAGTTTCATAAACACTTTTAAAAGTTCGAAGCCATTCCAGATTAATCATATCATCACAATTATAATGCAAATATATAATTTATATTATTTTTATAATTAATTTTTCTGTCGGAACTTTGCATCATTAAATTATTAAATCAAAAAATCAATGCAAAAAATATTTGTAATCAACGGTGGACAATCGTTTGGAGAAAGCAAAGGACAACTTAACAAGACCATTACGGAATGGACAGAAGCTTTCCTTAAAGATAACAATTTTGAAATCAAAGTAACTAATGTCAGTGACGATTATGAAGGACAGGAAGAAGTAGAAAAATTTCTTTGGGCAGACTTAATTATTTGGCACACACCGATTTGGTGGTTTCAATTGCCTTACACTTTGAAAGAATATATTGATTCAGTTTTTGAACACGGTCGGGGAACTCTTTTCAAAAATGACGGAAGATCCAGAACAAATCCTGAAGTTAATTACGGAACTGGCGGTTTGTTGCAAGGCAGAAAATATATGATTACCACAACCTGGAATGCCCCTAAAGGTACGTTTACTCTGGAAAACGAATTGATGAAAGAAACTTCCGTTGACGAAGGGACGTTGTTTGGATTCCATATTGCGATGAAATTTATTGGATTGGAAAAATTGGAAGGATTTCATTTTTATGATGTTATAAAGGGAATGACACCGGAAAAATTTGAAGCCTACCATAAAAATTACCAAGATCATTTAAGCCAAATTTTATTATAAATAAATTAGTATGTCAATCTATCTAACCGCCATTCTAAAAGCAAAAAAAGAATCAGTTCAGGATTTAAAAACGATTCTTGATAATATGGTACTAAATGCGAGAAAAGAAGAAGCATGTAAAAAATATGATTTACAGCAAGGTTTGGAAGAAGAAACGGTTTTTATTTTTCACGAGATTTGGAAAAGTAAAGAAGGTTTGGATTCTCATAATCAGCAATCTTATATCAAAGAGTTTGTAGAAAAAGCACCCGATTTATTAGAAAAACCTGCTGAGATTTATCTTGCGAAATTAATTTAAAATAGAAACGCCTCGATTAATTGAGGCATTTTTTTTATAATGAAATCGTTTTGTTAATATTAATATCTTCCAAAAATCGATTGTCGTGCGAAACTACAATCAAAGTTCCTTCATAATCGTTGATTGCTGATGTCAGAATCTCAATATTCTGAATGTCCAGATTATTGGTCGGCTCATCCAAAATGATTATATCTGGCGAAATATTATGAATGGAAAGACAGCAAAGTAGGAGCTTCATCTTTTCGCCACCACTCAAAAATTCACATTTTTTGTCCCAATCATTTTTCCAAAAAAGAAACCTTGCTAAAATAGTTTTGACCTCGTGTTCTTCAATATTTTTGATGTTAAATTGCTGAGCTTGTTCATAAACTGAAAGTTCATTCTTGATCAAAGAATATTCTTGGTCGATATAAATTGTTTTAGCTTCTGACAAGTAAATATTTCCTGAAGAAATTTGATTCTCTCCTAAAATCAGTTTTATCAAAGTTGTTTTTCCGGAACCATTATTACCTCTTATAGTAATTCTTTCACCATTTAAAATTTGAAAATCGAGATTATTTTTCCAAAGATTTTCCTGAAGATAAGAGAAATTGATTTGTTCGGCTTTGACCAAAATTTTTCCTTTATGAAGATGAGAATTATCAAAATTAATTTTCATTTTATCGATTCCGGAAAGATTATCTTTCAAACTATAAAGATTTTCTCTGATGTTGTCGATTTTTTCAGAATGAACAGATTTCAGTTTTGAGGTACTGTTTTCCGCTTTGTTGCGAAGTGTGTTCATCATAATTCTAGAAACACCGGATTTTTCTTGCTTTCCTTTTCCTTGAGAATCCAATTTGTTTTGTCTTTCAATCGTTTCGCGTTCTTTTTCTTTAGCTTTTTTCAGTTCTTTTTCTCGGTTTTGAATGTTTTGTTCAAGCGAATTTTGTTCGATTTTTTTCTGTTCAGAATAGAAATCATAATTACCGCCGTAAACCGCAATTCCATTTTTGCTGAGTTCACAAGTTTTGTCTAAAAGATTGAGCAAAACTCTATCGTGGCCTACAATCAAAAGACTTTTTAAAGTTGATTTGATAAAGTCATAAAGCAAATTTCTACTTGCCAAATCCAAATGATTTGTCGGTTCATCCATCAGAATCAAATCCGGTTGATGAATCATTATTCCAGCAAGAAATAATTTGGTTTTTTGTCCGCCACTCAGATTTTCTAATTTCAGATTCAAATCAAAATGAGGTAAATTCCAATAAGTGAAAGCCTCTTTGATTCTGTCTTCGAGAGTCCAATCTTCATTTAAGATTTCCATATTTTCTTCAGTTACAGAACCGTTCAGAATTTCCTTTAATGCATTCAGTTTTTTATCGATTTGTAAAGCTTCGCCAATACTCAAAAGATTGTATTGACCAAAAATCTGTGGAATGTAATAGATATTAGAATCTGATTTAATCGTTCCTGATTTTGCTTGTAATTCGCCAACAATTATTTTGACCAAAGTTGATTTTCCGGAACCATTATTTCCGATTAAAGCTATTTTTCCCTGAGAATTAAGTGTAAAGTTGATGTCCGAAAAGAGAACATCTTTATTGGGATGTTGGTAAGATATATCTTGTAAAATTAACATAATTTCTTTTTTTAAGATGAACAATAGCAGACGAGGTTGTCCGCAGAAGATTGCCTGAAAAGAAATTGTATTTTACATTTTAATCTTTATAATTTTATTTCTGCAAAGTTAGAAATTATTTTTAAAATCAAAAACGCAAAAATTACCACTATAAAAATCTAGAGCAAAAAAATGCCCCGAAAAAACGGGGCATTTGATTTATTATTTTTAATTAAAGTCCAAATCTGCTGATTACCTGATTGATCTTCTTTTTCCATTCTTCCGGTTTTGTGGAGTAACCTGCAGAAGCAATGGCCGATACCCATTCGGTATGGTTAAGATTGCCTTTGAGTTTCATGTAATATTTTTTCCTTGTTACCATTTGGCAAAAAGACCGAAATGATTCTTTGGCATCGGAAAAACTCTTGAATCTTGAGCTATTAACCGTATTTTTTCCCACCATCCCAAAATGATTATTGAGCAATTGACTGGTTTTACTGTTTCCGCCGCCGGTTTCTACATAAGCAATAGAGAGAATGACGGCTGTAGGGATCCCAAATTCCTGAGAAAGTTCTGTCGCAAGTGACTTGTACTGGTTGATGTAAGAACTTTGTGCCTGTGTGTTTATACAGAAAAACAACATGGCTACGATACTCAACAATTTGATTTTGATACCCTTCATAAGCGGCTTACAATTTAATTACTATTCAAAAGTAGAATCTACAACACTGACTTCCAAATTTTTAAGAAAGTTTAACATCCTCGCTTTTCTCGTTTTCTTCCGCCGCTTCGTAAAATGAGAAGCTTACATTACCGTATTTGCGGGTATCTTTATAAGCTGCATGCTCCCATTTTTGCTTGCTCTGATGTTCAAGAATAAAAACCCCACGAGGTTTCAAAAGTTTGTTATTCAAAACTAAATCTACCAGTTCCCTGTATTTTTTTTCATCGGTTTCAAAAGGAGCGTCGGCAAATATAATGTCGTAGGTTTTCTCATGGTTTCTTTTTCTTTTTAGCCAATCAAAAACATCGGCGCGCTGCACGTTCACCTGTAAACCCATATCCAACTCGTTAGCCGTGGAATTAATGAACCCGGCATGTTTTGGGTTCAGCTCTACTGCGGTAATGTCTTTGCAGTCCCGCGATGCAAACTCCAGTGTTATAGAGCCAATGCCGGCAAAAAGGTCGAGAACAGAACAAAACTCAAGATCGTATCTGTTTTCTATAATGCTGAACAGGGCTTCTTTGGCGAAGTCTGTGGTCGGCCTTACGTCAAAATTTTTAGGAGCCGCAATTTTTTTGGCTTTCCATTTTCCGGATATGATTCTATACATTTTCTATTTTTTATATTTCATTTTGAGAATAGGATAAGGTTTCCCCGAATCGTCTTTCTCGGTTCTATCAAAGATTTCAAATCCCATTTTCTGATAGAATTCTTTAGCCTTTGGATTTTGCTCGTTAACATCAAGATAATTAATATCAAAATTCAAAAATGCAAAATCGATTAATTGTTTGCCTAATCCCTTTCCAATATGATCTGGATTAAGAAAAAGCATTTCTATTTTTTCTGAATGGATACCTATAAAACCTACAACCTCCTGACTATTTTCCAAACAAAAAACATCTATATCTTTAAAATCGAAGTTCTTTAGAATCTGTTCATATTCTTTAAAATCAGACTCTAGCACAAAATGATGTGTTGCTTTTACAGATCTTTCCCAAACAGTTAGGATTTCATCTTTATGAGAATCTTTGTATTCAACAATATTATAATTCATTTTAATTCAGGACAAAATTCTTCTTGTGAAGATTGTCGAACACGATTTTAAGATTGGGAACAAACTTTTGCATTTCTGATATAAAAGTTTCATTCTCTGTCGTTTCCCCATAGATATAGAAATAGGTTTCTGTAATCCCAAAATCTATCTTACTGAGTGTAAACATGATAAAATAAAGAAAATCCACTTCCGATGCTGCATCCAGATTGTTATACAGCACCACTTTTTTGTTATTTATGGCAAAAAACTCAGCTTGTTGGTGGTAGAGATTGATATGGATTTCTTTTTTGTTTTTCACCGTCAGGGCATTCAGGAATTTTTCTCCGGAAAAGTTGAAATGGGTTGGTACATTCATATCCTTAATTTTCTGATAAAAAGCTTTGGGAAAACTGTAATAAAACTGAACACCAAACTTTTTGTTGACAGACAGCATCAGTTCCTCTTCATCCTTTTGTATATCAGCATTGTATGAGATTAGATTGTAACCCAAATCATGCCTATCAAATCCCTCTTCCACCATAGAAAAATGATTGATTGCAGATATAACGTAAATCTCAGAAAACGTCTCAGAAGCCAGAACTTCAGTCAGTTTTTCAGCGATATCAACAGGTGAATCTTCATTTTTGAGGGAGATCTTTTCCTCCAGTACCTTTCTGGATTTAGAGATCTGCCACTGCAAACCATCTTTTGTAAAAAGTAAGGATAATTTCCTCATATTTTTTATATCAAATTAAATTAATTTGACTTATCCCGACAGCCAAAGCCGATACCGCTATAAATCATCATTAAAATTGGACCGAGGCATCTACGACAGTCCGAGCTGCAAAGTTAAAAAATTATAACTTTCAATCGCAAAGTCTGTCAATTCTTATATAATAGTTATCTTCGCAAGATAATTTTGATTTTCGGAAAACGATGAAGAAAGCCTCATTTTTATTTTTACTAATTATCTCACAACTCAGCTTTTCCCAACAAAGCATCACTTTTGAAAACAGTGATTTTTCTACAATCCTTAACAAAGCCAAGCAGGAGAAAAAATTGATATTTTTGGATGCGTACGCCTCATGGTGTGGCCCTTGCAAACTGATGGAGCGCAATGTATTTACCGATAAAAATGTTGCCGATTATTATAACCAAAACTTCATCAATGCCCATTTTGACATGGAGAAAGGTGAAGGCCGCGCATTGGCCGCTAAATATGGGATCAGAAGTTATCCCACCATGCTTTTTCTAAATGGGGAGGGAGAAATTATGGGGAAAGAGCTGGGCTTCATCCAGGCAGATCAATTTCTGGAGCTTGGTAAAAAAAACAATAAGCCCCAGTTGGTAAATACCAACTTAAAAGATGAATTTTTGAAAGGCAACCTGGATCAAAATTCTCTGCTAAGTTTTATAAACCTCTATGCAAGCAAGGATCCTATTCTTGCCAAAAAAGCCTCGGAAAAATATTTTGAAAATAAAAAAGACCAGGCTTTTTCGCCAGAAGAGATTAATGCACTTCTTAATTTTACGCAATCTACTGAGGATAAAAACTATCAGATCTTTAAAAAAAACAAGGATGGCATTGTAAAGCTACTGTCAGAGAAAAACTACTCGCAGTTTGACAATTATCTCCAACTTTTGCAGTTATTCAAATCTGCTACAGATGATAAAACTAAAAGTATTGATGATAATAAAATTTTGAAAGATGGCAACAAATATCTTTCTAAAGAGGACCTCGCTAAAAGTTTAGATATCTACAAACTTAATTACTACGCTGCCCATCAAAAGTATGCGGACTATGAGAAGACAGCGTTGGAATATTACAAAAATCCTGATGATTTTAATAATTCAGAATTGTTAGCGGCTGCCAAGATCTTTAGCGAAGGTGTTAAGACTCCTTCTTCTTTACAAACTGCTGCAAGATGGGCAGAAAAAGCTGTCATGGCAGCAGAAAATTATGATTCTACAAGTGTTTTGGCAACACTCTATGATAAATTGGGCAAAAAAGAAGAGGCCAAAATGTTTGCCGGCGCAGCAGCCAACTTTGCTAAAGAAGATAATAAAGATGCCAGCAAAATGAATGAAATATTGAATAAGAAGTAAATGATGAAGCGACTTTTTTTAATAGGACTATGCGTTGTCTCAGCCAACCTTTTTGCACAAAAAAATAATACTTATCTAAAAGCTAATGCACTGTTTTTACCAATAGGTATGATCAACGTTGCCGTAGAGCATGGTTTTACAGATCATATTACCGGACAGGCAGAGCTCTTTGTCTCACCATGGAAATCTTTTGCCGGACATAATGCGTTATTGGGTATTGGATCTGTAGAAGGTCGATATTATTTTGATGAATCTTTTAAACATTGGTACGTAGGTGCAAACCTTGGTCTGTCACTTTTCAATGTCCATAAATGGAATTATTGGAATGATAACTATTACACACACAAAGACGGAACCGTTACGCCATATATAAACAACAATCTTTACGAAAAAGGATTTTCCGTCATCTTTGGTGCTGTTGGAGGTTATCAATTTCAAATCAATGACAGATGGAATATCGATCTATATCTGGGTTTAGGATCTGTACAAAGCTTCTACAAAGGTTATGATAAAATAAGTGGCGACAGGTATGATACCGAAGGTGATTCAATGGGAAGAATATGGAACCGAAGTGGTGAATTTTTACCATACAAAGGTGGTGTAATGATCTCTTACAAACTCTGATTATGAACTTTAAAAATCCAAAATACATCCTGTTTGGTGTTGTTACCTTTATCATCGTATTCCTGATGAATTATATTGGTAATGATGCTCCGGACAAAGTTTACAGGGCAATCCTGACGGCGGCTGTTTCCGCGGTAGCATTTATTATCGGCTTGTGGATCTATGACCGCCGTGATAAAAATGATGAACGCAATAATTTTGATTAACCAATTAGATGACCACAATTAAGCTAGGCACAGGTAAAAAAGTTTATTTTGCATCCGATCAGCATTTTGGGATTCCCAATGCAGCGGATAGCAGAAAGCGCGAAGACCGCTTTGTCCGCTGGCTAGATGAGATCAAAAAAGATGCACAGGTCATCTTCCTCATGGGCGACCTTTTCGACTTTTGGCACGAGTGGAAATATGTCGTTCCCAAAGGTTACATTAGGGTTTTAGGTAAGATTGCCGAACTCAAAGATTCGGGGATTGACATTTATTTCTTTGTTGGCAACCATGATCTCTGGATGAAAAATTATTTTGAAGAAGAATTGGGCATCCCTGTCTTTTTTGAAAAGCAATACTTCAACATCAACAGCCAAAAGTTTCTTCTTGCTCATGGCGATGGACTTGGTCCTGGAGATAAAGGCTACAAAAGAATGAAAAAGGTTTTTACCAATCCTTTGGCACAGTGGGCTTTCCGATGGTTGCACCCTGATATTGCGATGCATATTGCCAACTACATGTCACAAAAAAATAAAATGATCTCCGGTGACGAGGACAAACAATTTTTGGGAGAGGATAAAGAATTCCTGATTCTTTACTCTAAAGAAAAACTGAAAACAGAAAAAATTAATTACTTTGTATACGGCCATCGCCACTTGCCGATGATTCTTAACCTCGCAGCGGATTCGCAATACATCAATCTTGGTGACTGGATTTCTTATTTTACCTACGGTGTTTTTGACGGAAGCCAATTTGATCTAAAAACATATCCAGATTAGGAATTGATATTTAATGAATAACCAATGAAGCAGAGTATTTTTGATATAAAAACCGAGAGCGATTTTCAACAAGCTTGTCTGGAAACATTTATTTATCAATATAATCATATCGATATTTACCGGCAATTTGTAGATTATCTGAAAATTAATCCCAACAATGTAAAGCAGGTAGAAGAAATTCCATTTTTACCTATAGAAATGTTCAAAAACCACCTTGTGTTGGACAAAAACAGTGTAACCAATTCTTATTTCCAAAGCTCCGGTACATCCAAAATGGTAAGGTCCAAGCATTATATAGCCGATTTTTCTTTGTACGAAGCCAGTATTTATAATAGTTTTAGCCAATTTATTGGCAAGCCGGAAGATTTTATTTTTCTTGGATTGCTACCTAATTATTCGGAAAATCCTCATTCCTCATTAATCTATATGGTAGATTATCTCATGAAAAAATCTGGTAAAGCCGAAAATGGCTATTTTCTCTACAATCATGCAGAACTATTAGAATTTATCAATAGTCTTAGTGATAAAAAAGTGATTCTCTTTGGTGTTTCTTTTGCCTTGCTAGATTTTTTGGATTATTGTGAAGACCAATCTAAAACAGTTCGACCATCCGACCATTTAATTGTGATTGAAACCGGCGGCATGAAAGGCAGAAAAGAAGAAATGACAAAGGATGAATTGTTGAAGATACTTCAAAATGGTTTCTCTACAGAAAAAATCTATTCAGAATATTCGATGAGCGAACTGCTTTCGCAAGCGTATTCATTAGGTGAAAACATCTATAATTCGCCCAATTGGATGCGTATTATGATCAGAAATACCGAAGATCCATTCTCTTATCTTGACATTGATAAAACAGGAGCCATCAACATCATTGACCTGGCCAACCTCCATTCGTGCTCATTTATTGCCACACAGGATTTAGGTAAATCGCATCATTCTACAATTGGCAATATCCACCCATGTTTTGAGGTATTAGGTAGGATTGATCATTCAGATATTAGAGGTTGCAGCCTTTTGGTATCTTAAAAAAATTGAGAATGAGACTTTTTTTAGCCATATTATTGTTCAGTTTTTCAATATTAAAATCGCAGAAATGCTACGATCTGAAAACAGTATTAAAGGTTGAAGCTAGCCCCTTGTACAAACCACATCTATTGGCTTCACAAAATTTTGGAATCAAAATTCTTGAAAACAGTAGGTCAATGGACAAGTATTTGAAGATTGGAAAACTACAACACATCAAAAAAAAATCACGAGGCTACCGCTTGCAAACCTTAGAGCACAGCAGGCCTTATCTTGTGAAAAAGGCCAGGATTCTACTGGAAGATATCGCTGGGCAATTTGCTAGAAGTACCAAAAGTTATTTCGTAGTATCCTCGGTCACAAGAACTCTTGAAGATCAATGCCGACTAAGAAAAGTAAATAGAAATGCCTCGTTGGGAATTAGTTCTCATAATTATGGTGCTGCTTTTGACATCTCCTATGTACGCTTTGACAACAAGCTGAAAGTTAACACCAAACTTGAAAAAGATTTGGAAAAAATATTGGAGCATTACAAGAACCTTGGTAGATTATTTTATATCAAAGAAAAACATCAGAGTTGTTATCATATTACTGTGCGTAATTACTAAATCATGATGCCGTGTTAAAGATAGAGGAACTGGTCCACACTTATATCCATACCCATTGTAATTTTGAAAAAGATATTGTACTAACCAATTTTTTTCATTCTGATTGGGAAGCTGATATATTGCTGATTAATCAGCAGGGTTTAAGTCACGAAATAGAAATTAAACTCTCCAAATCTGATTTTAGGAATGACTTTAAAAAGTTCTATACCAATCAAAAAACCGGTGAAAAATTTCTGAAACATGACAAAATTGGCTGTGGCGATTATATCTGCAATCATTTTAGTTTTCTCATTCCTATGGGCATGATTGACTATAGTGAAATCCCTGAACATTGTGGCATCATCGAATTTTATCATGATGAAGACCATTGGAAAACTACCTTTCACTATATCCGACAACCAAAAACTATCCATAGCGATCCATACTGGAAATTTTGTGATAAAGAACAGTTTTTTCGCTCCCTTGCAAAAAATCTTCTCATAAAAAAATTTGAGCTCAAAGGTAAAAAAGAGGAATTGATTTTTAAAAATCCAATGGATTATAAAAAATAACAGCAATGCTATTTTTACACTTGAATTAAGATATTTATCCAAGACATAAGCTATTTACTCAAATTGCAGTGATTATATTAAAAGTTGCAAACAACTTTTCTTACAATTAGATATACAAGTTAGGTTAAGGTATAAAACAAAAAAACCTCAATCACGTAAATGATTGAGGTTTTGAAAAAACTGGCGGCGACCTACTCTCCCGCTTTCGCA
>NZ_JBWEYV010000016.1:0-85344 GCF_056329745.1 Epilithonimonas sp.
CTTTGTTAAAATGTTTATCTGCCAATCTTCAAAATTTGTTCTGAAATTTTGCTCTTTATTTTCTTTTTTTACTTTATGCTCTTTCTTCTTCTGGGGTTCTACAAATTGAAAATTAGTAGCGTTTAGAGGCTTTTCAGGTTTAATTAGACTTTTCAGATGTTTTGAATAAAGATGGAACGCCTTATAATTGATAATTGCCGATAAGTAGGGAATTCCCTCATTATATAGCATTGGAGTTTGTGTATAATTTTTGACAACGAGTAACACAATGTTAAATTCTGCATATTTTTTCTTTTCTTCGGGAGACAACATCTCTATAAACGGACTTTCCCAAAGAAAATCGGTTGTTTCGATATAATCCGATAAGGATTTCAAAATGGGGTTTCCTCGAAGCAAAATCATTAATTCGTCAGAAATCTTTTCTAATTCTTTTTTAGTTGCATTATTAAACTGTTCTTCATTCAGCAAGTCTTGTTTAATGGAATAGGAATGCGAAAATGAAGTGTAAACCTTATCAATACATTGATTTGCAAAATATTGTATGTTTTTTATGTTGCGTTCTAATTTACTCATCTTTAGATAATTTACACCAAATCCATTTTAATTTCTGGTAGTGCATTGATCGCTTTTTCTTTTAGCGAATCTACGGCTCGTGTGTATTTTTCGGTATGTTTCAATCTTGAATGCCCCAAAAGGCTTGCAACTGTTTTAATGTCCGTTTGGCATTCGCCCAAAAGATTAACAGCAAAAGAATGTCGAGCGCAATGCCAAGTAATGTGTTTATCAATTCCCGCACGTTTCACCCAAGTTCGTAACGCTTTTAGGCATCCTGTATGGCTAGGTAAGCAAAAAATGTAATCATTTTTTTTGGGGGGTTCGCCTATGAGCTGTAATAATGTTTGGTTTAATGGAATAATTACTACCGAATTTTTGGAGTGTCCTTTAGTTTTAGTTTGTTCAAATTTGATGCGTTTTCCCGAATAATCTACATTACTGTATTTCAAATCAATCACATCGCAATAGCGCAACCCTGCATATAAACAAAAAAGAAATGCTCTGCGGACTTCGGTGTTTTGATAGGGCGTTTGCGCAAGTTGCTGGATTTCGTCTAAGCTAAGCACGTCCTTTTTCAAACTATTTTCATCAACAATACATTGAATGCCTGTGCAAGGACTTTTTAAGATAATTCCTTTATCTACTGCACTATTGATTATTTTTTTAAAGCGTTGATAATAACTAGCCGCCCCTTCACCAATAGAATGATCTTGCAAATACTCAACATACGATTTTATCATATCAGGCGTGAGTTCATCAAAACGTATTTTTTGTTTGCGATGAGGATAATCCTTCGCCATAAAATCCTTGAATCTCTCGAACGCTCCCACAATCATCCGAATATCTTTTTTGGTGTAAGCATCGATATAATTTTGAAAATAATCATATAAATATGCTCGCTGTTTAACCGGACTTATGAGACCAAAAGCGGAATGATTGAGTTCACTTTGCCTTGCTGTCCGAATTTCTTCAGCAAGTTGTAAAGTCTCTTTATTCGCCGCCCTTTCGTCTTTGTTTTTGGGTTTTGCAACAACATAAAGTTTAAGATATTCTTTTACCCTTATACCGTCTCTGTAAATATCAAGAAAAAGCGAAATATTGCCATTTGCCAATGGTTTTTCCCTCAATGTTACGTTGTTTTTCTTTGTCCCTCGTCTTGCAATCATAACCAAAATTTATATTTACTTTTGTTTTTCCTTTCTTTCACAAAGCTAATAATTAATTTTTATCGAGGGACAAAATAGGGACACTAATTAAGGAAAAATAGGAATATAAACGAATAAAAGCTAAAAGAATGAAATAGTAATTATCTGATAATCAGAAGTTTGTTTGTTTTTGTTTTCTGATATTTTCAGGGTTTTGTATCGGTCCTGGGTACAAGAAATCCTCTGAAACTACGGTTATCAGAGGATTTTTATTTTAAAGGGTGGCTAAAAGGGTGGCTTAATTAATGTTAAATTATTTTCCCATTTCTTACATGAAAAATGACTTTTATATCATATAATGGGAAGTAATCACTCAATACCAAAGTTTTCGTATTGTTCCTTCCAATGTCCACCATGCCTACTGATAACGAATGTTCTTTGGCAAGACTAGATAATGAAACCTCTCCACTAAGGATTCGTGATACAATTTGCAACTTAAAGTAATTGCATGTTTCTTGTTTTTCTCATAAAAATTCCCCCAATAGATATCTAACTTTTGGGGGCACTACACTTGTGAGACAACTCTCTTTTAAAATTACTTAACGTGAAGCGGTTCTATTTTAACAACTTTTTGATGCCTTTCAACAGGTCATTATTTACAGTGATGTAAACAGGATAATAGAGGTTTTGTCCTTCGATTTTTATGGACGGTTTTCTTTTGCTTGGAGAGCAACCTTTTAAGAACTTCCTTACTTAACATTATCGACAATTAACTTATGGTTACACCCTATCTTTCAAAGCCCTTAATGCAGAGGTAATGGAAATCACATCCACCACTTCCTGCAATCCGGCTCCAATTAATGCAGGTAAAATGCCAAAAGCGGCAATCAGCATCAGCACAGTACAAACAGCAATGCCAATGAAAACGGATTGACGGGCAATCTTCATTGTTTCTTTGGAAATGAGAATGGTATCACTCACTTTTTGCAGATTGTCTCTTAAAATCACCACATCTGCCGAATCGCTGGCGGCACTCGACCCTTTAGCGCCCATCGCAATGCCTACATCGGCAACGGTTAACGACGGTGCATCGTTCACCCCATCACCCACCATTACAACCGGACGAAATTCGCCGGGCATGCTTTTCAGGATTTTCAGTTTGTCTTCGGGCAAACAGCCACCGTGTACTTCCGTAATGCCAATTTCTTTGGCAATGTTTTCAGAAATATTTTGCTTGTCGCCGGAAATCATCATAATTTTTTGGATACCCATTTTTATTAATTGGGCAATGGTTTGCCGGGCTTCGGGACGCACTTCATCGGTAAAGGTGATTTCCCCAGCATATTTGTCATTCACCGAAACAAACAACGAGGTTTTTTCCGTTTTAATTTGAATGGGTTCAGTCGTTACAAAGCTCAGTTTACCCACTTTCACCAGTTTGCCATCAACTTTTCCTTCAATGCCATTTCCTTCTATTTCCTTTAAATCTGTTGCCAGAGGAATCGTTTTATCGCCGATATATTTCATCACCGAAACCGCCAAAACGTGGGAAGATTGCTGTTCCACGCTAGCTACAAAATCAACCAGTTCATCCTGCGAATAAGAATTTTCCGGGATTATGTCGTCCACGGTAAGATCACCTTTTGTTAATGTTCCGGTTTTATCGAAGGCGATAGCTTTCATTCTGTCCAGCTTTTCGATGACGGTTCCAGATTTTATCACCACGCCATTTCTGCTTGAACGGCTCATCCCTGCAATCAAGGCAATGGGAGCCGCAAGAATTAATGGGCAGGGCGAAGCTACCACCAAAACTTCGGCAATTCGATTAGGATCTTTGGTAATCAAATAAGCAATTCCGGCAATCAAAAAGGCAACGATGGTAAAAGGCAAAGCGTACCGATCTGCCATTCGCACAAAATGTGCCGGCTCTTTTTCGGAATTATGTACCAACTGTACGAGTTGCTGGTACTGGCTGTCTTTGGCGAGTTTGGAAACCTGAATAGTAATGGCTCCCGAACCATTCACCGAACCCGACCATAGGCTGTTTCCTTTTGTTTTGTTGACTGGTTTGGATTCACCCGTAAGCGAAGATTCATCCAGCAGCACCTCTTCACTCCGTAAAATTCCGTCCACGGGAATAATTTCTTTGGGTTTTACGATGATGATGTCGCCGATTTTAATGTCATCCACAGGAACATCTTCCAAATCGTCACCTGTTTTTTTATGGGCAATTCGAGGGGTGTTATCGAGTAGTGATTTTAAATCTTTCCGGGCTTTTTTCTGAGCATAATCTTCCAACGAATCGCCGCCGGTAATCATAATCAGGATAATGAGTGCCGCCCAGTAATTACCAACGGCTAAGGTTGCTGCAATGGCAGAAATCGCCAAAATATCCACTCCAAAATTCCCGGAACGAAGCACGTCGATCATTCCTTTCAGAAGAACAATGGACATCAAAATGCCTGTTGCGGTAATTAAGATTTTAGCATAATACGGTTCTTTCAGAATAAATTCCAGCACAAGTGCCACTACGGCAATGCTGAGAACGATAATGAATTTAAATATATTTTTCATTTTTATAATTTTAAAAGTTTAAAGAGAAACCTAATCCCATTGTTTTACTCTGATAAAATGGATATACTAGGGTAGTATTTCTGGTATTTTTTTTTGAAAATAGTTGACTTACTTTCGGGAACAACCAATAGGCAACTTCTGTGGAGAGAATGCCAATGCCGGCACCTGCAACCACATCGCCTACCCAGTGTTTATCATTCAGAACCCTGTAAACAGCTGTGAACAGAGCCAGCGGATAACCTGCCAAACTCAGCAGAAAATTCCTATCCTGATATTCTCGAAACATAAACTGTGCAGTTGCAAAGGCAAACGCCGTATGCCCGGACGGAAATGACAGTGCATTGGATCCATCGGGACGTTCTTCCTTTACCAAATGTTTGGCGGGCAATACAATGGCACTTGAAATCAACAGTGATGTACCTAAAATAATACTTCGGTCCTTAAAATTATGCTTTCCTTCAAGTCCGATAGCATTTAATCCGTAAACCAATACTGCCGGTGCAAACTGCGTATAATTATCCAGTTTTATTTTATCCGGCTGATGCTCACCGATTTCGTATCTGGTGGAGCGGTTGAGCTGTTTCAGGTCATCAGAAGTTAGGCTCAGGATTCCATACCCGATGAAGACAGAGGGTACAATCAGTTTTTTATATTTGAATTGATATACCGATGCAGAATCTGACGGCTTTTGGGCAAAGTTCTGCAACCCATTTTGAGCCACACTCCATGAGGATAAGCACAACAGGATTAATAAAATAATCCTCTTCATCTGGTAATAGCTTTACGACTGATTTCCTTTTTGGTGGTAATAACCCAATCCCGGAGTTGCTGCTTCTGCTCATCCGATAATTTTGCATTGCCATGGATAAGGGTGTAACTTGTCATGGGCATTTCGCCCGAATTGACGGTTTCCACAATTTCTTCCAGCTTCCGTAATTTCTGATCAGTAGTGTAAGCATTAAATTCATCAAAATTCAGACGTTTTTTTCCATCTGCAATATGTTCTGCCAGCCACCATTTGATGGGTTGTACCTTGTTGTAAGACGGATAAACCGTGTTATTAGAATGACAGTCGTAACAACTGGTTTTCAGGATTTGCTGCACATTTGCGGGAGTAGTGTAGTGATTTTCTATGGCACTTTCGGGTACTGTTGATGAAGTATTGGGCGTTACCCCAAAGAATTGGATGCTGATAAACAGAATAAGCAACAGCGGTAAGATTATTTTTTTTAAAAGTTTCATTGTTTGGATGTTATTAAGGTTATTTGAAACGGATGTTGAGAGAAATTATATCAGATACCATGTTAACGGACTTGGTATAATGACCGTATCTCAATTCCAGCATATTAAAATATTCAATTCCAAAAAGTCCGTTTGGCAAATTGAATCTTACACCGGCACCATAAAACTGGCTATTGAATGTTGACAAATCGTAATTGCTGGTATAATAATCGTCAAATGCCGTATGCATCTGGTAAGGCGCAAAATATTTTGTAGCTGTCTGCGTATAATAGCGGTAAAATGGACTTACGGATACAAAAGGTGAAATCTTAACAGGGGTTTCTATATTTACTGTATGAGATTTTAGTCCCCAATCATCCATATAATAGCGATAATAGGTACGGAGAATTACTTTATCTCCCAAAAAATAATTGGCTCGGACTCCTAAAGGAAGTTTAAACCTTTTGTTAGGCAGATTTTCCTGATGCACACTATTGTCAGTAAAATAAACCCTGTGAAAAGGCAAACTCAAATAGCCCGTTTGCTGCACTGCATCCACAAGAAGTTCCATTTGAAAATTTTGGCTAATAATCTGTGAATAGGCCAGAGACATGGCAAATGTATTTCTCCCGCTGCTACTATAATGATCGTGTTCTCTTCCGTTTGTTCCAATATTATCTGTCCTGAGTTCAATTGGTGCAATCAGTTTTACCTGATCCAGAAAAGTTTGAAATTTTGCAGTAAACTCACCCATTTTGTTACGGGTTTTTTGTGCAAAACCAATATTGGCACCAATAGATTGGTAGTCAAATTCAGACGAAAAAGACACGCCTCCCAGCAAAGTACTTCCCTTTTCCTCATTTTCCATAGACCAGCCTATGGAAGGATAGATTCTGGTATCGGCATGTGAAGCAGAAGAATTGGCCTTCAGGTCTATCATATCAGACGATGCCGAGGTATAATGATCAATCCCCACATCAAAACTAAATTTGTTTTTTCGTTCCCTTTTGTCATATTTTACCAATACGACATCTATAGAATTGGATATGTCTGAAAGTTTTTCTGTTCCGATACCTCCTGTTACTGCAGAATTGTTGCCGTTTTGGTTATAGTAACTGGAAACTAAATTGGCTTCTTCAAAACTAAGCTCCCTACTTTTTTCTGTATTCTTATTTTCCTGCGCTTTTAGATGGAAAAAACCAAAAAGTGCAGCAATACTTATCAATATTTTTTTCATTTTATTGAGTAACAAAATTGAACATGATTAATTGCAACCACAGCCTCCGCCTACTTTTCCGGCATTTGCGCCAGATGATCCTTCGCGGTATGACTGGAAGTTAAGCTCTGTTTTTTCAATCGGACGGTTTCCTAAAACCATTTCGGAGTCGTTCAGTTTGTTTTTTTCATATTCCTTAACGGCTATACAAGAAAAAAACAAGAATAATATCAAAAGTGCACTTAGAGCACGACCTGTTATTGGATATTGTTTGTTCATTTGAAATGAATGTTTTTGGATGAATAAATATGATTATTATCATCAATAATGATGCATTCTACCTGCTGAATCTGATCGATCAGTCTGATACCATTTTTAATACCCATAATAGTTACAGGAGTTGCTAAGGCATCGGCTATTTCAGCATTGGGACAAATAATCGTCGTACTTTTAATACCCGAAATAGGCATTCCCGTCTTCGGATTAATCGTGTGCGAATATTTTTTCCCGTTTATCGATACAAATTTTTCATAGTTTCCTGAAGTAGCCACAGAAATATCGCTGATGTTCATATAAGAAAATGGTAATTGGGCATTATTAGGATCGGCAATACCGATGGTCCAGGATTTTCCGTTTGCTTGTTTCCCCCAAGTGGTTAAATCTCCGGAAGCATTCACAACACCGGATTGCACACCACGCTGTTGCAAAATTTGTTTCCCCATTTCTGCGGCATAACCTTTCCCAATTCCGCCA
The DNA here is from genome assembly GCF_056329745.1 of Epilithonimonas sp. Taxonomy (NCBI): domain Bacteria; kingdom Pseudomonadati; phylum Bacteroidota; class Flavobacteriia; order Flavobacteriales; family Weeksellaceae; genus Epilithonimonas; species Epilithonimonas sp. The sequence continues at coordinate 7,465 of NZ_JBWEYV010000016.1, forward strand.
AAGCCAATGCGCATTCCTTCCTCTTTTAAAAAGACGGAAACATCTTCTCTGTTCAGCAATATATTTTGATAATTCACCAGTTGCAAATGCTGTTTTATCTTATTCTGATCGGGAAGTTCCTGCATATTGCGATCAAAATTCCAAAACCTCTTGTCAATGCCGCCATACGAAATATCAAAATACCCATCCGTAATTTTGCTGATTCGCAAACTGCGTTCGATGAGGTTAAAAACCTCCAAATCTACCTTCACCGGCTTAATTCCTGCATTTTCGTTGATCTGGTTCGTCTGGCTATCCTGCAAAAAAGTACTGAGCAGTTTTTCGATGCGCTGTATTTCCGAAATAGCGGCTTCAATATGATGCATTGCTTTTTCTTCATTGCTTTCCACAACCGTAATTTCAAACTGATTGCCCATCAGTTTCTGTGATTTTCGGAACTCTTTAAGCATCATTTTTGATGTAAATGTTGAAAAATTACTTTGATTTGATTACTGAATGCTAAAGCGTCTTCTTTAGGAAACCCGTCCCATCTTTTCAATATTTTCCCGGATTCATCTAATAAAAGAGTACTTGGAAATATACCGTCAGAATTGTATTTTTCTGCCAAAACCGAATTTTCCTTTTTAACTGCTTCTGTAGGCTGGTTCTTTTTGTTTCGGGGGAAATCGGCATTCACATAAACGATGATATGATCAGTAATTAATTGTTGAAAAGAATCACTCTCGATGATAGTTTTGTGCAGTTTGATGCACGGTATGCACCAATCAGAACCTGAAAAATTAAGCAAAATCAATTCCTGGTTTTCCTTGGCTTGTTTCTGTGCTGTTTCCATACGTGTTTGTGCACTGAAACTCATTGGAAATAATACAAAGAGAACAATTAACAATGAGATTTTTAAGTTGTTTGATTTTAATGTACTATTCATCATCTTCACTGGTATTTTTAAGTTTCATCAATAAAGTATAGGCGTTTTTGGTTACGATTTTCTTGCCTTTAAAATCAGCAAAGTTGAGGATTTCGACATACCCATTTTCGGAAATTCCCAAAGTGACCGACACCATCTTCCAGGTCTGTTTTCCGGCTTCTACAAAAACAAAATTTTTCCCTTCAAAATCCACCACACTTTCTTCGGGAATAGCGTTGGCAAAAGAATTTTCGGTTTCTGCCTCGGCATTCATATACATTCCGGGAATAAGAGCCGGATCGTATTTTTCAAAATGACAATGCACATCGGCAATGCCGTTGCCATCTAAGTCTTTGCCAGTAAGTAAAATTTCGCCGGCATATTTTTTTGAAGGATCTACATTGGTATAAGCCACAATCCGTTGCCCGGTTTTCAGCATTTCCAAATCCTTTTCATACACTTTTAAATTGAGGTGAATATCCGATGGATTGATAAGTTCAAACAGCACATCCGAAGGCGTTACATATTTGCCGATATTCACGTTCACTTTGCTCACAAAACCGTTGATGGTGCTGTAAACTGGCACGCTCCGCAGAATATTTCCGGCAGATATTTTAGCCGGGTTTATATTAACCAACTTCAGTTGCTGGGCGATGGAATTCATCAGAATCTGCTGACTGTTCATCTCGGATTGTGCCTGTTGCATCACTTTATCACTACTTGCCTGGCTCTGGTTGAGCATTTTCTGTCTGTTATAATCCAGTTGAGCAAAGTGATATTTGGATTTTGCCATCAGATAATCCTGCTGCAACTGTACAAACTGTGGATTTTCGATAACGGCAATTACCTGACCTTTAGCCACTTTCATCCCAGGCAAAAGGCGGGTACTTTTCAGATAGCCGCCCAACGGTGTACTTACGGAAACCAGATTTTGTGGCGGTACATCAATTTTTCCGTTCAGTTTTAATACGGTGGAAATATGCTGCATCGACAGTTCTGTGGTTTCAATAGGGGCATTACGTAACTGTGCATCGGTAAAAGTTACCGTGTTTTCATCTTTCGGATTGGCCATTTTGGTGGTGGTGGTTTCTTGTTTTTGTTGGCATTGAACTGCGGAAAGCAGCACCATCAAGACCAAAAAATAAGAACCGTATAATTTTAATATTTTCATTTTCTTGTCTAATTATATATTGATTTGAAAAATTTTGTTTGCGGTTTAAAATCGTCTGTTCATCAACTATTGAAGTGTGATGTAATTCAGTTCAACCACGCTTTCGTTCAGTTTTAACAGGGCATCGGCATAATTACTTTTGAGCAAAACCGCCTGATTGACGAGCATTACAAATTCCAGATAATTGATTTCTCCGTTAACGAATTGTTGCTGTGCAGTTTTGGTAATGATGTCCGCATTTTCCAGTTCAGCAGTTTCGTAACGGTTGACGATTTCGAGGTTCGTTTGATACATTTGCTTCAGCTGTTGCTGTTTTTTCTCTAACGCAAATTCCGTATTGTGCCAATCGTTTTCTGCAATAGTTTCTGCCACTTTAGAAGCGTTAATTCTTGCCTTTTGCCCTCCGGAAAATATGGGAATGCCCACACCTACCATCACCGAATGAAACTGTGGTGTAGCAGAATACAGTTTATCATCAGGACCAATACCTTTAAACGAATTGAGATTATAACCGATTTGCAAACCCGGAAGAAGTTTGGATTTTTCCACTTCGGTTTGTTTGCCGGCAACCATTTTTTGCTGTTCCAATACATTTAACAACGGATGCGAAGCATTTTCACTGAGCAAAAGAATCGGTTTGGAATTTTCCAAAGGAAGATATTCTGTTTCGGAATTAAGCAACCAACTGAACTGCAACTGCAAGGTTTTGATTTCCTGTTGCACCTGTTTCAACTGAATCTCAATCGCCGATTTTTGGTTGGAAGCCGTTGTTTTTTCCAGAATATTGCTTTCTCCGGCTTTCAAACGCAAATTGGCTTTGTCTAAAAATTGGGTGTACAGTTGCAATGTTTCATTCAGCAGTTTTTCCTTGTCTTTCCAATAAATCATCTGGAAATAACTTTGGCTGACGGCTTTTTTCAGTTCAAATTCTTTAAGCGAAACATTTAACTGGCTTTTTTTCCATTCTTCGGTATGCAAATTTTTCTGTTTCTGATACACGGTTGGGAAGGCGATGCTCTGCGAAATCCCGAATTTTATATCGTTGTATGCACTGTTGATTTGTCCGTAATCTGCCGTAACTGCGGTTTGTGGAATATCGGCATTGAAAGTTTTAATCAATGCTTTGGCATAATCCGAACGCAGTTTTTCGTTTTTCAGGTTGCGGTTGTTTTGCAACGCTTTTTGCATAGCTTCATCTAAAGAAATTACGGTTTGTGCCTTCATTTTCATTCCTGAAAACAGCAGCAAAATCAATAGAACGGAGGCGATATGTTTGTTTTTTGGTTTTTTCATTTTAAATCCATTTTCGATGTTGACATATAAAAGCGGAAGGACAAAAAGTGTGAGTAGCGTTGCCAACATCAATCCGCCAATTACCACGGTTGCCAAAGGCCGCTGCACTTCTGCTCCGGCTCCGTTGCTGACAGCCATCGGGATAAAACCGAGAGAGGCAACGGCGGCGGTCATCAACACCGGACGCAATCGGCTTTCGCCACCATCAATCACAATTCTGACGATATTTCTAATGCCGTTTTTATGCAGGCGGTTAAATTCTGAAATCAATACAATTCCGTTCAAAACCGCTACGCCAAAAAGAGCGATAAAACCAACGGCAGCACTGATGCTGAAAGGCATTCCGCGTAAATTCAACATAAATACACCTCCGATGACCGACAACGGAATGGCGGTGTAAATCAGAAGACTTTCTTTAATGGATTTGAATGCCATAAACAACAATACAAATATCAATGCCAATGCCAGCGGAACGGCAATCATCAACCGTTGTTTGGCATTGTTCAGATTTTCAAAAGAACCACCATACGTAATGGAATAGCCGGCCGGAAGTTTAATTTCCTTGTCCACTTTTTGCTGCAATTCTTCCACAATGCTTTGCACATCACGGTCTTTAATGTTGAAGCCGACGACAATCCGGCGTTGTGCATTTTCCCGCTGAATTTGATTGGGACCTTCCACCACATCTACGGTTGCCAACTGATTGAGCGGGATTTGATTGCCCGCCGGTGTTGGAACCAATAGGTTTTGAATATCATTGATGTTTTTTCGGTCGCTGGCATTTAGGCGGACTACCATATCAAAACGCTTTTCGCCTTCAAAAACCCAACCTGTACTTTGCCCGGCAAAAGCCGTATTAATCACCCGATTGACATCTGCAACAGAAAGATGATACTGAGCAATCACGGGACGATTGTATTTTACCACCACCTGCGGAAGCCCGGAAACTGGCTCTATATAAAGGTTTTGTGTACCTTTTACCGTTTCAATGATTTTACCGAGTTTGTTAGCATTTTGTACCAGAGAATCAAGATTGTCGCCAAATATTTTGATGACCACATCCTGCCTTGCACCGGTCATCAGTTCATTAAAACGCATCGCCACCGGATACTGAAAACCGACCGTTATGCCGGGGACATCTTCCAGCGCTTTGCTCATTTTGTCCGATAATTCGGGAAACGTTTTGGCAGAAGTCCATTCTTTTTTGTCTTTCAGAATGACCATCATATCCGAAGCATCCATTGGCATCGGATCGGTTGGCACTTCTCCACTTCCGATTTTTGTGACCACTTTTTCCACTTCGGGGAAGCGCGTTTTTAAGATATGGGCTGCTTTTTGCGTACTTTCAATCGTGGTGGTAAGGTTACTGCCGGGTAAAACGCGGGTATCCACCGCAAAATCACCTTCTTCCAATGACGGGATAAATTCGCCCCCCATCCTGCTGAGCAGAATTATTGCCGTGATGAACAATATGGTGATGATTGCAAAAATGGTTTTCGGAATGCGTAAAACTTTCAGCAAAGTTTTCAAATAAAGCACTTCCACTTTTTTCATTACCCTGTCTGACCACGAAGGTTTTAAACTTCTTTTTTTCAACAAAACCGAACTCATCATAGGAATGTAGGTTAAGGAAAGCAGAAATGCTCCCAATAATGCAAACGCCACAGTTTCTGCCATCGGGCGGAACATTTTTCCTTCAATACCCTGCAATGTTAGGATCGGAATATATACAATGAAGATGATAATTTGTCCGAAAACTGCACTGTTCATCATTCTTCCGGCAGATTCTGTGACTACACTGTCCATATCATTGGACGGAATTTTCAGCAGGTTCCTGAACTTGGGATTAAGTGCCAGTTGATGCAGGACGGCTTCCACGATAATGACCGCTCCGTCGATAATCAACCCAAAATCCAGAGCACCCAAACTCATCAGATTGCCGCTCACCCCAAAAAGGTTCATCATACAAATGGCAAAAAGCATTGCCAACGGAATCACCGAAGCCACGAGTAAGCCAGCTCTGAAATTTCCGAGAAATAAAACGAGGACAAATACCACGATTAATGCACCTTCCAGAAGGTTTCTCTCAACAGTACTGATGGCATTATTCACCATTTTGGTACGGTCAAGAAAGGGTTCTATCACCACGCCTTCTGGCAGGGTTTTCTGGATTTGTGCCACTTTGGCTTTTACATCTTTGATGACCTGACTGCTGTTGGCACCTTTCAGCATCATTACCACTGCACCGGAAACTTCGCCCTGATCGTTGTAAGTCATCGCTCCGTAACGGGTGGCAAAGCCAATTTTTACATCGGCTACATCGCGGATAAACAACGGCACATCGTTGTTTTTATTGGTAATGGAAATATTTTGAATATCCTCAATATTGCCCACCAAACCTTCGCTCCGGATGTAGAGAACAGTTGGTCCTTTTTCGATATAAGCACCACCGGTGTTCTGATTATTGGCATTCAGTGCATCAAAAACATCATTGATGGTAATGCCGTAAGCATTGAGTCGGTCGGGATTCACGGCAATCTCGTATTGCTTCAATTTACCGCCAAAACTGCTGACTTCTGCCACGCCTTTAACCTGAAGTAACTGCCGACGCACAATCCAATCCTGAATGGTGCGGAGTTCGGTAACGTCGTATTTTTGTTCAAAACCTTCTTTAGGACGGACTACATATTGGTAGATTTCGCCCAATCCGGTTGAAATCGGTCCCAATTGCGGTGTTCCTATACCTTGCGGAATTTCGTTCTGAACCTGCTGCAGCCGCTCTGCCACCTGTTGTCTTGCCCAATACACATCAATACCATCATCAAAAACAATGGTAACCAAAGACAATCCGAAACGGGAGAAACTGCGGATTTCTTTGAGTCCGGAAATATTGGAGTTCGCCTGCTCAATCGGGAAAGTAACCAGACGTTCGATATCTGTTGCTCCAAATGAAGGAGCTATAGTAATAACTTGCACCTGATTATTGGTAATATCGGGTACGGCATCAATCGGTAAATTGCTTACCTGATAAGAGCCAATGCCTATTAAACCAAGAATCAGTAATGCTATAATGAGTTTGTTCTTTACAGAAAACCCAATGATTTTTGTAAGCATAATTTATTCTGTTAATCGTAAAAATGGAGTAATGAAATTTAAGTATTACCTACGCTGACACGGCTATAAATACACAATAGCACTATAGACTGGAAACGTCAGCAAACAGTAATACACGATGAAATAATTCACCGGAAAAATCAAAAAAGTGATTAACAGAATTTTGGAGGCTGCCAGATGCCCGACAGATAAGTAGCCGGTATAAAATCTTCATCACGGACTGCTATTTTCTTCCTTGAAGAATTATACGTCTTTAGAGCATCAGGTTCTAAAAATAATGGTTTGGAAAGAATAAAGGAAACCGTCAGCAAATCATTGTGAGTAATGAAAGGTAATTTTTGATCTTCTTTATAATCCTCATCGTGAGGATGGTTTTCAAGGTGATTACCTTCATAATGAAGTACCAAAAAATCCATTACGGACATTTGAGGATTTTTTTCTTTATGCTCGAAATAGTGTTCTACCAACATAGGAAACTTCAACAACTGACCTAACTCTGTTGTTGAAATAAGATATGTGGTTAGAAAAAATATTGCGAGTATTTTTTTCATACATACAAAGTTAATAAAAAAATCTACTCTATTTTATAAGATACTGTAATTTAAAACTTTTTAAAATACTACGGATAATTTTTTTAAATCCCGAACTGGGCGGCAAGCAAGGGCAAATCGTTTTTTGTTCGGCAGGAACACCAAGGTTTAACAGGCTTACCAATATTATGAGCATCGACAAGTTTACAACTTATGTGTATCTGGATAATATTATCGATTACCATTTTCAGGAGTTCGGGGATTTGATTAGCGAAATCTACAGCAAAAAACACAAGCCGTTGTTTTAAATACTAAAATCGTAGGGTATTAGATCTAATCGTAATATCTTTTCTTTAACCACAAACTTGCTCTTACCAAGAGTATCAACACAGGTACTTCCACGAGTGGGCCGATTACGCCCACGAATGCCTGTGGCGAATGAACACCAAAAACGGCAATGGCTACGGCTATTGCCAATTCAAAATTGTTTCCTGTGGCGGTAAACGCTATGGAAGCATTCTTTTCGTACGGAACGTTTAAAGATTTACTTATAAAGAAGCTCACAAAAAACATCAGTACAAAATAGATGATTAACGGTATGGCTATTTTTATTACATCCATTGGCAATTCTAATATCTTATCGCCTTTCAGACTGAACATCAATACAATGGTAAACAACAATGCGTATAATGTAATTGGCGATATTTTGGGTACAAATTTCCTGTTATACCATTCGATACCCTTTGATTTAACAAGTGCATATCGGCTAACAAAACCTGCCAAAAAAGGAATACCTAAGTATATCAAAACGCTTTCGGTTACATCTTTCATTGACACGCTTACATTGAAATTGGCTAACCCCAATTTATTGGGCAATACGTTGATGAACAACCAAACCAAAAAACTGTAACTCAATATCTGAAAGATGCTGTTCAATGCTACCAATAATGCCGTGTATTCCCTGTTGGCTTTTGCCAAATCGCTCCATACGATGACCATTGCGATACACCTTGCCAAACCTATCAAAATCAGCCCTGCCATATAATCGGGTTCGTTGCGTAAAAACAAAACAGCTAAACCGAACATTAGCACCGTGCCGACTACCCAATTCAGCAACAGGGATATGCCGATTGCTTTTTTATCCTTAAACGCTTTTGGTAGTAATGTATAATCAACTTTTGCCAATGGTGGATACATCATCAGTATCAAACCGATTGCCAACGGAATATTGGTCGTACCTACGGACAAGCTGTCTGTAATAGTGGAGATATTGGGAAAGAAATAGCCCAATCCTACACCTACCGCCATTGCAAGGAATATCCATAGGGTAAGGTATCGGTCAAGGAATTTTAGTTTTGGTTGCATCGGTTATTTTTTAATCAATGAAAAAACATAGAACATTTCGGTAGCTATCTGCAAACTTCTTTCGGTATAAACCTGTGTCTGCTCTGCTGTGCCGTCTGAAATTTTAGCGTCTTCAAATGTAATAGGTATTCTCTTTTCCGCACCTGCAATAAAAGGACAGCCACCGTCCGCCTGTGAACAGGTCATAATAGCTGTGAATGCCGATACAGGATTGAAAGCACTATCGTACTTTTTTGAAAAACCGATTATCGGCAGGGCATTTTCGCTGTACTTAATGGCATAAACAGGGTTGTCCGTTTCCGAAATTTTGAAAACAGAAAAACCCTGTTTAGCCAATGTTTCCGCTACTTTCGGGAACAATGCCGTCTCTTCCGTACCACCCGAAAAGCAATGCACGTTCGGAATATGATAATATGCACTTGCCACCTGTGCCCAAACCTGTGCTAAATGGCTCCGGCGTGAATTGTGTGTACAGATGAAATTTAGGTTTATTTCCTGTCCGTTGTTTACTTTTTGTTGTATGAAATCTACCAATGGTTGCAATACGGCTTTACGTTCTTGGATGATATGCTGGTTAGAAACAATTCTGTCAATCGTTCCGATTAAATCTTTATTCATAATGATTTGTTTTATGATTTTAGCAACAACCCGAATTGGGCGTACAGCAAGTACTGTTCAGCTCTGATAATTTTACTTTTTGTTTTTCGGCAGGAATACCGCAGGCATCACTTGCCAAGCAAGTGGTCTGTTTGTTTTTCAGTACAAAATGGTTTCCGTTAAAATCCAAATTGTATTTGCCAATCGTTTCGCTTTGGTATTCCACTTCTATTTCGGCATCTTCAATACCCAATTTATCTTCGGATAATTTGATAATGTTCAATAGTTTGGTCGGCTTTAACCTGTGCTCATAATCGTTAGCGTTCCATAATTGGAAATTGACCACTTTTTCGTTCCTGATTGTTCCGCCACAGTCTATAAAATGTTTTGTAACAATGCCTATTTCTGTAACGTGGAAATGTTCGGGTACAAACGTACCATTCTCTAATTGAAATTCAACATTATCTAATGCTGGTAAAATTTCTTTGATGTCTGATAGTGTCATTGTTTATGATTTTGAAATGATTTACTGAATTATATATCGCAATATAACGGTGTTAAATGCTAAAAAAACATCGCTAACAGCACTTGGTTACTTTTACGTCCTGATTGAAAAAAGCATTAAAATCTGCTTGGATTTTTTTCCACACATTTTCATCAATACAATAACAAACTGATTTTCCCTCAATCGTTCCTTGAATAATACCAATGCTTTTTAACTCTTTTAAATGCTGTGAAATGGTTGCTTGTGCCAATCCCAATTCCTCTACCAAATCATTACCGATACAGGCTTTCTGATTGATGATGTATTGAAGTATGGCAACCCTCGCAGGATGTGCCAAAACCTTAAACAGAGAAGCAAACCTATTTTGTTCTTCTGTGAATATTTCTGATTTTGTAAGCCCCATATTTTACAACTTTAACATTGCAATATTACGATATTAAATTTAAGCTCCAAAGGTTTTATTAATATTCGGTTTTTCCAACTCACTTTCGATTACTTCAACAATATCCAGCTTAATTTGACGGTAATTATCCTTGATTTGCTGTTTCATATTGTTCAGTCCCTGTTCGTCTTCAAAGGACAATTCTCGGTATTTTTTATAAGCTTTATTCTTGGCGGCAACCTTGTCATTATCCAGAACAAAAAACTTCGAACTTATTTTAACTAGTTAAAAGATAAGGAAAAGCCCGGTAAAACAGGTATCGCTGCCCTGAAACGTAAATAACTTGTGCTGATCTTTACGCTTTACAAAAACAAACAGGATTATATTGTTAATTATGATAATGGTTCCGCTGTAGAAAGTAAATAGCCCAAAAGCGGGCTACGGTAGATGGTCTCGCCTATAACAGGCATAACCTCTGTGAATGGTAAATATACTTATTTCTGACGGGATTGTAAATACATACTTTATATTCCCCGAGGACGCCTTTTTCTTTTTTTTCCTTAAAATGAGGAACCTGATCCTCTGTATGTTCATAAGCCAACGGGATGCAAGAGAACAGAGTTCCCAAAGTACTTACCGCAGAATCCTCAATGGTATCTATGAGTTGAACTAAATCCTTATTGCAGTTTTGATAAATATCCTTTGCAGTATCAGGAACGTTTTGCCTGTGTATATAAGTCAATTTACTTTCAAGTTGATCCAGCAACTAGATAGCTCTTTTTTGCTGGGCATTGCCGTTTTTCATTGTGAGCGCATAGGTTATAGAATCTTTTAACAGACGGTTGTAATTGAACATTTGATCAGAAAGCAATTCGCCGGACTCTTTAAAAGCCACGCGGACAAACTGACCGAGCTTACATAAGTGTTGACTAGTATTTCTAAGCTTAAGTAACAATTACAAAATGAACTGAGCTTTAAATCATAATAATTAACTTTCAGATGAAGTTGTAGTTATGATAAAGTCACCTTCTCAATCCCTTTCTTTTTTTCTGTTCACCCTCTTTTGTTTGACTATTTATTTTGAACGAAATATCTTTCATTGATTTCTCCCTGTTTTGCTCACTACCAAAATGTAATAATGTAAAAAAGCGAGCCGTAATATTAGGATCCTTAAAAACTTCCTCAAAAGCAGAGAAAGGAATATTATTTTCTTTTGATATTCTTTCACAAATATTTCCGATTTCATCAGAAATTTTAAAATCTTTAGATTTTGAACGGTCATAAAAAGAAACTTTCAAACGTTCATTCCTGATGGTTTTCTCAATGACATTGATTACAGAATCCAGATATTTTTTCTTTTCAACAGCAAAAACGTTCGGATTGGTAAGTAGTGTGGCGTTTTTGATTCCGGCTATTTGGATTTCCTTTCTCAGACCTTCATTCTTCAGTATAAGTTCTGAAATTTGTTTTGCCTGAGATTCCAACTCTGTTTTGTTTTTAAGAAGTTTCAGATGGTTGGCTTTGAGTGCTTTTTTAAAATTTTCAATAGTTTTATCCGTTTTGATTCTTTGAAAGCCTAAGAAATCAGACTCTTTCACAAGGAATTTTTCGGATTCTTTAGACTCAATGGCTGCTATTATTTCAGTTTCTCTTTTTTCCAGAATTCTTAGATCTTCTTCTTTCATTTTAATTTTATAGTCAATAGCTTCTAGCCTCGCCTGAGATCCTGATCTCCCTCTTTCCATTTTCAAAGATTCAGCTGCAATGTCCTGCATTTTGGAATAATGAAAAGATTGATGTTTTAAGGTTTTTCCTGTTTTCAAATCCTGCCAGTCTGCAACCAAATGGGCGTGGTGGTTCGGTTTCCATTCTTTGGTATCTTTGTCATAATGTCCTTCATCTTTATGAATGGCAATCTGGAAAATTCGTATTTTCAATTCTTCTTCCAACCGCTTTGATAAATTATGCAAATCCTGCATGGTTGTATTTTCTTTAATCACCACAACGGCTTCTCTTATTGGCATTGCATTCTTTTGAAGTTTACGCCCGGATTTTTCCTTGCAGTAGGCTTCAATCTTTTGAAGGCGGTCTGCTATTTTCTGTTCTTGCCAATATTCATTGTTAGGTGTTAAATCCTTACGGATATAATCAAAAGATTTCTTCCTGAAGTTATGGATTTCAGAATCGGATTTTGCTGCCTTGAAATTAATAGAAGTCTTCATATCAATATGGATTTGTGTTTTTGAATTTTTATGATTTTACATCAATGTATTTTTGTAGAATTATATAATGCAATATTTATTGAAACCTGTAGTTTATTTACTCACCTCTGTGAGCAACCTGTAGTACATTGATACAGGTTTTGGAAGAACCTGTATTAAAGACATACATGTTTTTGATTTAGTTGTAGTATTCCAATACATGTCAAAGAATTAACTGAGTTTAGAAATAGGTTTTAGAAATATTTATGTAATTTCAATCGGATTTTATTTCCATCTGTATCAATTTTACTTAGTTTAAAGCCTCGCAGAGCGAAGAAGTAACTTTGTTGGGAGAGCATCGACCTTCAAAGTTGCGAATGAGTTCCTAACTTCTGCAGGTAGTTTGTAAAAATATGCGCACGCACCATCAGCGTTTCCTTTGGTAAATCGGATTGGTTTTTTGCTCTTCTTCGTGAATAATTTTTTGTTCCCGTTGATGGTTTTGTTCCTCTTTCTCAGTTTGAATTCCGTGTTGCAGATACTCGTTCAAATCTTTGTGTTTCGCGTAAATCCCGGAAAGATCTCTCGCAGCCGGAAAACTTTTAAGAATTTCATCCCGGCATTTTTCACCAGCTTTATCATTATCCAAAAACAAATTGATTTCTGAGTAATTTTTCAACTGTTCTTTTGTTGTATTTAATAAGGAAATGGAATTCATTACTAAAATATCTCCGGTATAGAACCGCTTCATTTCAACAAAAGACAGAGCATCCATGAATCCTTCAAAAACCACAACATTTCTCTTGTTCAATAAGGGATTGTCATTGCTAAGATTGATAACTGAAATATCCTTTTTCAGAAGAGAACCTTTATAAAACGAATTTCGCAGTTCCCAACCTCCGGAACGGTTTTTAAATCCAACGGCATAAAGCATTTTTTCTCCCAGTCTGAAATGCACTTGCTTAACCAACGGATAAATGATTTGCGAAAGTCCCCTTTGATGCAGATAATTTTTCAGGTTTTCATTTTGGATTTCCTTAATTTCAGTGATGGTGTAATTGGGTGTTGAATTTTTCAGATGAATATCGTTCTGCGGTTGAAAAGAAGAAAAATTCTGATTTTCTGCCCATTCCAGAACTTCTTTTACGGAAGCATTCTGATATTTTTGCATAAAATCGGTGTTGTTTCCGCCAATTCCTTCTGAATGGAGATACCAGACGTTAAGTCTTTTATCAATTTTAAAAGATGCTTGGGATTCGCTGGTAAAAGGATTGAGATACCAGGCTTCTTTTTCATTTTGTTTCGTGGGAAGGTGTCCGAGAGAAAGGAGGACTTCTTCCAACGAGATGCGGTTAAATTGGTTGCAGTTCATTGTGTTATTTTTTAATACTTTTAATCGTTTTATCAGTAAATGCAAGGTTTTATTTTGCATTCACACGGTCGGATTTGTTATTGTGAAATTTTTGATGAATTGATGAGATAACGATGTATTATATTGATATTGTTTCATTTAAATCCTCATCAAATGCTCATCATCTCATCAAAATTCGAATTATCTTCTCATCAGTCTCTCATCAAAAAACAGCATTGAAAATTTTGATGAGGCTTTTGATGAGATACAAGTATTTGATTTTCTTTTCATTATCAATTAATTCATCATTTCATCAAATTTCTGTAGGATAAAATCCCTTTTTAGGGTAAAAAATCGTCCAATTTTATTTTGCTGATAAAAAGTTCCACTGTAGTCAATATCATATCTGATGTAAGCCAGAGAATTTTTCTGGGGTTCAAGTTTCCAGATTTCTTTCAGAAGTTTTCGTATGTCGTTCACCGTCCAGTAATGATTTCGGAACATTTTGCCGAGCATATTGAACAGGTCTTGCGGAACGAACTGTATTTCCTGATCTTCCGTACTTTCAAAAAATTCATACAAAAGTTCAATGATCCGGGATTCCAATTTGTTATTGTTCTTCCACACGAGCTTTTGAAGTGCTTTAGTTCTGATTTCAGAATTCGTGAACCACATTCTCGTTTGCTTCTGACTGAAAAAGGGTCTCTGCATCAGGAATCTCAGGAAGTAAGGGATTTCACGAATCAGATTTTTTAAAAAATCGGTATTCTCGGTTTTAATGGATTTGACTTTGATAATCCAAAAGCGTATTTCGTTTTCATCAATTTGGATAAAGTTGTCTTCATTATTGGAACAGAGAATGAATTTCCCGAAAAACTCAACTTCCTCACGGTCTTTTCCTTTAGCTTCTTTCTTATCCTTATCCGTGGTGGAAAGGTATTTTAGTCGTTCTGTAATTTCTTTCTTGTCAAAGAATACTTCATCAATCGCAACAATGAGCATCGAAGTCCAATCCGAATTGAACTGGCTGCTGAAGGAATCACCTTTGATGTAAGTCATATTGAGTCCGAAAATGGATTTCAGCCATTTGATAAATGTGGATTTTCCTGTAGAACGCTCTTTGCTTACCAAACATAAAATCGGAAGCATTTGGGTTGGTTTCTCAAGCAATATTTTGATATAATCTAAGCCTAACTCCAACTGTTCCCCAAAAATATGTTGCATAAACTGAAGGGAAAACGGAATTTTTTCTTTCAAGGCATCAGTACTTAGATTTACCTCTGCCGGCTGGTGGGGAATTTCGTTGTACATATTGTAAAATGTCTCAATAATTTTCCGATATTCCAAATGAGAAGGAATACAGCAAAATCCATCGTACTTGGGAATGGAGGAGACATAAGTTTTCCCGTGGTCACTTATAATCGTTTCACGATTCCAGCGAACCAATATCGAAATTTTGTCACCAGAGATTTGCGGTTTTTCAATGATTTTATAGTAAGTCGTGCCTACTCGTAGATAAGGTATTTCGTCGGTCATTTTTGAAGGGGTATTATTCCGTAAGAGGAGGAGGTACGGATGATTAAACAAAGAGAAAATTAAACTTGATAAATTGCTTAATATCTTCGGTTTCTTCCATAGTCCAAAAGTTCCTTTTTGGAATAATAATACCTTCCGCTGAAATTGTAAAATGGCAAATCCTTATTTTTCCGCCAATCAATAATGGTTGGAATGGAAATATGCAGGAATTTTGCAGCTTCAATCTGAGAAATCAAATCTTCTGGCTGGTCTTCTGCTTTCTTAACTGGTAATGTGAAATCGGTTGCTTTTTTTAGAATGATTTCAACCGCTTTTTCCAAATCTGCTTTGGAGTGTGAATAAAGTTGTACTGACATTTTAATGAATTTTAGTTAAACGATGTTGACTTTATTGTCAGTACAAAGGTTTGGGAATAATCGTTTAACTATTTTGGAATCTTTATTATAAATATAAATACCTGATAATGTGTGTTTTATTTTTGATTAATTAAAAACCAAATCTCTATTTTACAGACGATTTTCAATTGTTTTTAATAAATGACCTATATCCGGAAACTCTTCCAAAATGATTTCTGCAAGTTTCTTTTTTTCCAGTGCATATTTTGATATGGCAAAGGAAACGGCATTGTACAATTCTTCTCTGTGCTCAATAAAGAATTGACGGTCACTGTAATCTTTATTTACTTTTGATATTTGCTTATTTGAATTGTTTCTGAATCTTTTCTTTACAAGCTTTTCAATATCAGAACTGTTTTTTGGCAACAGTTCAATATTCGATTTTCGTGCAAAATAATCAATTAGAGCGTCGTAGATATTCCTTACATTACAATTGTCTGGTAATCTATAAACTGAAAATTTACTTTCTATTGTTATGGTGTTTATCTTTTCTTTAATTGCATTAAGTATTCCAGTTTGTTCTGAAAGAGCATGGTTTAAATTATTGTTTTCAAATGCTAATTTGAGATTCTCCAAAGATTGGTTGATGACCGTCAGACTTTTTTCAAGGCTTAAATTTTCATTATCCGAATTTAGATGTTTATCAATCTCCAAATCAACAAGTGAAATGTCATAATACAAACCTTGATTATCATCAAATCTTATCAATTTAATGTTTAACAAAATTTCTGAAATAGTCTGATAATTATTATTTAAAAGTCTAAGATTTTCAGTTTGTTTATCTATTCTGCTGATTATCTCCAGTACATTTTTAAGATATTTTCGATAGAATAGAGTTGTGGTGTAATGATCAGAAATTGAATTGTATAATCTGTTATCGAAATATTCAAATGTTAAAAACTGGTCTATTTTAAGTAAAAAGTTTTTTGATAAATACTTTTTATAATCAGCGTTGCCGATTCCGTTCAATTCCATTCTTTTAATTTTGTCAATGATGGATTCAAAACTTTTCCGCCGGTATTCTTCTGTTTGGTTATTATAGAAACTTACTTTTGTACTATATTTTTGAAAGATGAAATCTTCCTGAAAATTTAATTTTCCTTCTTTTTTTGATTTTCTAATTTTAAAAACCAGATAGAAAAGGCATCCCAAAATAAACAAGCCATACCACCAGTAAAGAGTCAGGACAATGCTGTAAACAGCAATGAAAAAATAGACAAGTAAAATGAAAATTGCAAAAGACTTAAAAACCAGGTAGGATCTGAAAATTGTATTTTGCAGCAGCCAGGTAAATTCGTTCAGGAAATATTTCTCCGTGATGTACAGATATGCCCTAAACAAAATGACAAATCCTATCACGCTGAAAACTGCAATTAATAAAAATAAACGTAAGTTATCTGAAATCATTTCCACTCTTTTCCTTATTTGATTGGCATTTTATAAATCAAGCATTCATAATACCGCCTATTTTCTCTTTTACAATCTCCATTCTTTCCTCAATAATGAATGGATGTATATGAGTTTGCAGGAGCTCATCCAAAAGACCTTTATCAATGATTTTTTGAAATTCTGACTTGAGAAATTCTAAAATTCTCGAATCACATTTGACAATTTCATCTACAATAGTCGTACGGTTGTCAATAATATAGATGATGTCTTCAATATCATGGCTGGTTCTGTAATCTTTCCCACGACTATTGAACGCTTCAAACTTTGTTGCGAGAAAACATGGTGCAGATAAAATATTAATTTCCTGATTTTTTGCTTTTACTTTCCACAAATCTTCAAAACCTATTTTATACCATCGATTCGTTGAACCAAAAGCACTGTCTTCAGCTGGAATTATATCAACTGGATATTTTTTGTATGTGTAACTGCAAATAGATGTTCCGAAAGGGTCTGGATGAAATCCCAGTTTTCCCAATTCTTCAATTGTTTTATGAAACTCACCTACATCAACAATATTAACAGTGAAGTCTATGTCTTTTGTAGGACGTATTTCATCGGCTGCAGGATCATCGGTATAAAGGCTGATTACCGCTCCTCCAACAAATACTACTTGCTCTCTGTATTGTTTTAAACCTTCCGCAACTTCAGCTACAACACCTATATTGATGGTCTTGTTATGCAATTTCTAAATATTTTTTTAGGTATTCTATAGCTATTTCTTTTTCTCTTGTTCGTCCTACACGGATGGCATCCGTAATAGCAAGTAATTCGTACAGTTTTTCATCTTTCAATGTAGCTTCCGGAACTGAAGAATAAAGGGGTTCTATGCTTTGTCCTCTCGCATTCCCTTTTGCATAAGCCCAAACATACATTTCATTACTGTGAATTTCGTTATTAAGCGGCGGAGCACTATGTGCAGTAGGGATACCTCTAACAATTGCACCTGGCTTTTGAGGAAAAGTGTAACGGATTCCATATTGTAAAAATTCAGCCAATGCATATTTCAAAACCACTTTCCCTTTTGTATCAAGTAAACCGGAATTTTTTGATCTTGCAACCGATTCGCTTATTTCTGCCTGGCTGATTCCCAATTCTTTTGCAACCGTAGACTGGTTCCATGAATCAGTATTCAAACTCACAATTTTCAGTAACAAAACGATGTCCTGCGGTTTCATATTTTGTTTAGAATTTTTCATATATTGCGTATTGCGATATGCAATATTACTGAAAAATTATGAAAGTGTAATCTTTATTATCGCAAACCGCGATATGCAATAATCTATCCCCACGCTTTATCCATCTGCTCATCTGTAAATGCTTCAGTTACTTTCATATATTTATCCAAAACTGCATCTTTCTTAATATTGGCAATCTTTTTTATTGCTTTCGGCTCCATTCCCAAAAGAAGAGAATTGGTTATGAATGTTTTTCTCGCAGTGTGGCTGGTGATAAATTTACATTTAGGTTGAGTTAAAGTTTTCTTTTGATTTCCTACAAACCAATGGATAGTAAAGGGTTGAGTTATTTCAGCCAACTCACAGCAGTCTTTAATGTAATCATTGAATTTCTGAGAAGATATAACTGGCAAAGGCTCATAAATGGTTCCCCTATATTTTTCTAAAATTGCTTTTGCATATTTATTTAACTTGATAGCGTGATTCTGCGTTTTGGTTTTTTGTATAGAAAGAACAATATGATCTTCTGAAATATTTGCTAAATGCAATTTCGACAAATCAGAAAATCTCAGTCCGGTAAAACATCCCATGCAATAGAAATCCCGAACGTGAGAAAGTCTGTCAGATTCAAATTCTTTTTCATACAGTTTCATTAATTCTTCAAAGCTTAAATACACAATATCTATATCGTGCTCGGTTGCTTTAAACTTTTCAAATTCTCTGTTGGTGTTATAACCTTTTTCTGTTGCCCATCGCAGGAACGTTTTAAGAACAGCAATAATCTTTGCAAAATAATTGTTTTTAATCTCTTTTTCTAAAAAACAAAATTTTGAAAGTTTATCAAAAAAGGAGTCTGTAACAGTATCAAATTCTATTTTGAATCTTTTTTCTTTCTGGAACTCCTGTAAGAAATTTTTAACTGTAGTCTGTGCCCTAATTGTATTATATGCTTTAGATAGTTTTCCTGATTCTATGAATTCCTCAAAACTTTCAAAAAAATCATAAAGCTCAACTTTAATCTCCTTCTCACTCTCAAATTTTTCTCGAAAAATTTCGTTAGAAAACTGCAATTTATTGATGGCGAAAAACAAAGAAATTTGTCGGGCTTTTTCTTCAATTTCAACGAGTTTATCATTAATTTCCTGATGACGGTTATATGCCTCTTTCCTTGAGTTTGGAATAACTCGACTACCGTTCCAATATTTCGGTAAAACAGATTCACCAATATTTTTGCGAAGTCTTTTCCCATCTGCACGTACTAAAATCTGAATGGGGATTAGTCCATTTGCATTCATCTTCTCTTTCCTTAATTCAAAGCTGACTTTCATAACAAATAAATTATAGTTAAATAGAAAAAAGGGTGGTCAAAAGGGTGGCTAATTTTGAAATTAAACTAACTAAAAACACCTAAACACCAGTTTTGAAAAATATTATATATCCCAAATATACTGATATATAGCGAGTTAAAACAAATTAAAATTTAGAAAAGAATCATGGTA
The DNA here is from genome assembly GCF_056329745.1 of Epilithonimonas sp. Classification (NCBI taxonomy): domain Bacteria; kingdom Pseudomonadati; phylum Bacteroidota; class Flavobacteriia; order Flavobacteriales; family Weeksellaceae; genus Epilithonimonas; species Epilithonimonas sp. The sequence continues at coordinate 26,932 of NZ_JBWEYV010000016.1, forward strand.
TTCCGGTCCTGGGTACTATATTTAAAGAAAGATACACAACAGCTAATTAAACAGCTTTACGTGTATCTTTTTTTTTGCGACTACAATACCGCATCAATAAAGGGTTTACAGCGATTCTGCTTATAAAAACAAACAGATTTTATGAGCTTACTTTTATCCACACCGAAATCAATTTTTGACACAAAATTCGACACAACACGTATTTTTGTGACTACACGCCATCGATTCAGCCTTAGAGGCTACAAAAACAAATCCGGAGAATCTTTACTCTATCTGGATGTTTCAGATACCGGAAACAGAATCCGGTTAAATACAGACATCTATATCCCGGCAAATCTTTGGGATCAGAAAAAGCAACGAATAAAAAATAGTCAGAATGCTGAACAATACAATCTGATCCTGGAAAATATCGAAGCTAAATTAACCATCATTAAAACTAATTATATGTTGCAAGACCGGTTACTTTCTGCCAGAACCCTCATTGAAGAATTTCAGAGCGCAAGTCCTGATTTTGATTTCATTTCATTTTTTAGGCATCATCTAGCTTTACAGAACTACAAGAAACAAACAATCAAAAATCATCAGACAGTGCTTAAAAAACTTGAAGCATTTTCAAAAGAGATTCCTTTTCATAAACTTACCAAGGAATTTTTGCAGAAATATCGCAAGTTTTATAAAAATAACAGTGATATTACCTACAATACCGATTTAAAAGTAATTAAGACTTACATCAATATTGCGTACAAAAAGGATATCAAACTTAACATTCGACCAGACGACCTAAAAGTTAATGTTAATTCTGCGAAAACGGTTTACCTTGAACCGTCTGAAATGAGATTAATGATTGAATATTATTATAGCGAAGAAATTAATCCAGTACACATCTTGCCGTTAGGTTATTTTCTTTTTGCATGTTATACAGGATTGAGAGTATCTGATATTTATGAATTAAAAAGAAGAGATGTCCTGGCTGAAAAGTTTCAGTTTTCGTCCGTAAAAACAGATAAAAGGCAATTTATGAAGATCAACTCACAAGCAAGAAAAATGGTAGAGCACAGACCTGAACTTTTTGAAAAATGGATTGCAAGCCAGAAAATCAATGAACATCTGAAGAAAATTGCTGCAGTGTGCCAAATCGATAAAGTTATTAGCATGCATGTTGGCAGGCACACTTTTGCAACGACCTTTATGCGAAACGGTGGTGATGTATACAGACTAAAAATACTCCTCGGCCACGCCAAAATTGAGCACACGCAAAAATATGTTCACCTGGTACGCGAAGAAGTATTGGATGATATGGATATCATCCGATTCAACTGATTGTTTCTGTCACGATCTGCACCTGCATCGAGTTTTCGTAATAGTCCTTGATCCACTCCTTGATCCTATGTATGTTTTGATAGCAGCTTAACTCATCTTTGATGGTGAAGTTAAGCTCATCATCTTCTGCAATAAAGGTCCAGGTAAACTTTCCACTGTTGAGCCTTTCGCGCAGAAACTCTACCCAATTGGTATAAAACAACGTAGGAAAGGTTAGTTCCGGAGCGGGCTTTGCATTATTTTGTATACCAGTTTTCCCGTTATATTTTACAAGTTGTAGAAGATTGGTGCTATAGCTTTTAACTACGGCTGTCTCCTGGCCTCTTGGTAAAGCTACATAGACCGGCAAAGCATAAGTATTTGTCTCAATCGTAGTGGTAAGCTCTCCGGCTTCTTTGTTTACAATGATACCTGTCTCGTCATAATAGACAGAATCCGGTTTTTCCTCATTCTCCCAATCTGGCATTTTGATTAGGAATGAATTTTTATTACTGAATTCGACCTGTGGTTCCAGAGCTAAAAACTTCTCAGGCACAACCTTAATGTTATTTTTTTTAGCCCCTCGAATCCGATTCATGACAATGGTATTATCAACTAGCTCTACATCGTAATTTAGAAAATTACGGATACGGTTCACCAATTCGCCAAATGTGATATCCGGTACCGCCCTGGTTAAATCTATTTGATTAGGATTTGTTATAACACCATTATCTTCACCTGTGTTTTCTTCATTTTCAAAGGTATTTTTCGATACAACGGTAAGCTCACAATATGTTTCCGTATCACCATCACCAAATGAACGATATCCCGAAACACGCAGAACTTCATTTTCCTTTACCGTAGTTATATCCGTTTCAAATGTAAAATATAATTCACCATCTGCTGAACGATAAAGTATTTGTTTCCCGTCCAATGCAATCCGTATATCTGTTGGACTTAGACCAGATTTGTGATTAGCCAACATCACGTTAGCAATCAGTTTATAATTACCAGGCTTTGGAATTTCTACAGTCTTATTATAATAACCATATGGATATGGACGAGACTGTTTTTTAAATCTCTCCTGGTAATCCATCACTTTAATAAGTAATCCGACTTTTCGCAATGTTAATCGACTAAAGTATTCCGTCGCAGAATAGACCCAAATATTTTGAAGTAAAGGATCGGTCAAAATCTCGCCTCCTAATTGATAGCCGCCGTCCTGGAAACCAGTTTTGAGGAGATATAAAATATGAGGCATCGGATGCACAATATTAACATTATAGATCTCCCCGTCATCTGTGGTATAGTTATTTTTCAACGCTGTACCATCATTATTCATATCATTGATGTAGCCGTTGAATGCATCCCAGGTTGTATCGTCCGGGGAAAATTGAGCAGTATATAACCTGGGGAAATTAAAGTTAGTTTGCGGGTATAGTTGCCCCGCAATATTGGCCGCAAAAGTGTGAATATTATCAACAGGATATTTCTCCAGGGGAAGTTCTTTCAGTTGCTTATCAAAGTTCGGGATCTCTTCAAATCCAAAATCGATTTGGCAAGTCAAATAATTGCCTTCGCATCCCAGGATATTTAACTTCGCTAGACGGTAAGAGTTTTCATAAAGGATCTGGCCACTGATCGACTTCGGTAACTTGAAAGCATCAAAACTGGAGTAATCTCCAAATTCTCTTTTAAACTGGTCATCCATATAAAAATCAAAAGGGAAAAGATATTTGGTAAACATCTTATCACTGATCTTGGAATTACTTTCGCTTACGGATAATTCTTTCCCGGATAAATCCAAACTTCTGCCTTCGGATATAAATTTTATTTCCATTACTGCTCAACGATTAAAAATTCTAAATCCCTATCAATTACCGTTTGCCCGGATGCCTGTAAAACCAACTTTTCTGTTGTGTTGAAAGCCTGGTAAACCTTACCTTCTATATTCATAAAAACTAAACGCTGCATAACCATTTCCTCCAGCATCGGCAGTTCATGCCTCAAGATAAAACCACTATTAATGGTTAGCTTTTTTGTTTTGGTTGTGTCAAACTTTTCAGTCATAGAGTTCAGCACATTTTTGGAAGTGATATGCGTGAAATTAGCGGTAACGGTATAGTCGCCGGCAAATGTAAACCAGTCAGGTGCTAAGTTTTGGTTTTCCCAGTGCATTTGGATAGGTTTATAGGTATCAGGATATTTATAAAGATCTATTGTCTGATCTGCAACAGTGATTTCCTCATGATCTGAATCAGGTTTTATTTTCTGGACCAAAACACGGTTATTATCTACACGGCTGAGGAATACATCACTATTCTTATTATATTTCCTATGGCCGTAATTGGTCAAAATTGGAAATTTAACCGGTTTTTTTCCAGGCAAAAAGTGCAACCCAGTTACGTTTTGTGTCATTATAGTTTTGTAATCCACATCTAGTTCTTCTAAGACCAGGTCGCAAACAATAGCTTTACAAAATTCAGTCTCGGAAGCGATACCAAACAAGTGATCCCGGAACCGGGGAAAAAAATTATGAAGCTTCCGGCCAAGATCAAAAGACGCTTTCTCATTGACATAAGGAATACTATAAGAATGCGCCACGACAGTTTCTTTACCCATCACATTATACACCGCAGAGATCGACACTTTTACGTGAACAGCGTTTGGGTTGATTAACTGGAAGGAAATAGGTTTCAGATCCAGGCAGAACTTGGTTTCGCCTATTGTAAAAAATTGCCTCAAAAGCAGCGACACCGGGACAACCAAAGTTCCATTAGCGAATTTGATATTCACAAAGCCGTTATAAGATCCGTCCACCAAGTCATCCGTAGATGTAGTAATGGTGATTTGCATTGAAGTATTACCTGCATTGACAGAAGTTTGCAGCCATGGTGACTTTTCCACAGTGAAGGCAAAACCAATCGGATTAATAAGATCCAACACCACAGATTTCTCCGTGCCTTTTATAACATCAAAGCTTACTGAAGAAGGGCTGACGCCGATGCCGTTATCATCTAGGACAGTAAGGTTAATAGCAAACGCACTAATATAATTACCGGCGACATCCAACAACCTGCATTGCTGACTTACGTTCCCGGTAGCCGGAATATTGGGATTATTCGCAATGCTTATCGTTGTATTATCCTGAATCGTAAACCCAGACGTAAACCCTGATTTTGGTTCAAAAATATTAGAAGGCTGCCAAAAGGTTAATGGGCTATTACTACCATTATTGAGAATATTAACAGTTGTATCACCCGTCAAAGCATTATTGGCGCGATTGAAAACAACATTATAATTAGACTTGTCAGTTTGAGGCCCAAAACTCCCAGATATAGCTAAATTAATCTCTACATCCACCATCTTATCTGCACCTTCATAATTACCGAATCTGAACCTAATTACAGCCTTATACGCATTACCCGTCAGCGATTCAAGATTCTTTAAAACTATTGGCAGCGTCTTAGAAGCTATGAAATCATCAATATAAAAACCATCACCGTTGTATCCGTCAATTTCAATCCAATCAACAGAAGTTCCTATTTTTTGTATACTTACTTCTACAAAAGTTGCATTGGTTGATGAAACAGAAAGTGAAGCTACCTCTGGGTAATCCGTTCCACGCGCCCAGTTTAGCGATTGTTTTGCGGGACGTACCCATCCATTAGTACTACCTATTACTGGCATAATTTATCCGTGTTTATTTTTGTTATTAAGATCATTGTACATGCTGCGCATGTCCTCCACTTCTTTCCCGTTTCTGGCGGTTTTTGCAATTTTTGCCTGGATACCATTCTTCTCGATATTATCAAGTGTGGTATTCATACGGTTAACTGTACTGATAAGCATTATCATTACATCATCGTTAGATTCTGTTTGTTTACCGGTGGCGCTGATGGTATTGTAACCGTTTTCAAATCCTTTGGCCCGGGCATTAGCCGAATAGATCGCCTGCTTAAGTTCATCCGGGTATTTGGTCCATGTAGGGCTGTCAATCACCATTTCTACTTTGTTATTCTCTCCTGCGATAAAGTGTGTTGGACGATCTACCAAACCACTTGAAAGGCGTTTGCGTCTTACATTAAAGCGTTTACCATCCTGCGCCCTCTCTATAGGATACTCCATCCCAAAACCGTCCTCATAACCGTCTGCAGTTGGTAGTGGCGTCGCCAGAACCGTAGCTAACTGAACGGCACCTAACGCTCCAACTACTCCCGACATAATTGCTGCAGTTGCTCCAAAGTCAAATTTCGGGAACTGCGCCCAGATCCCCATTATAGCATTAGCCGTGTTCCCAATTATACTCATTACCTGCTGAGCTCTCTCTCGCTTGGCTGCTTTGATTTCCAGTTCAGCTTTTTTCTTATCAAGATCCTGATCAGCTTTGAGTGATAATTTTTTATAAGTTTCCTGGTTGATGTAGCCTTCAAGCAATTGCTTTTTATAGGTTAATTTCTTCTGTGCAGTTCTTTGCTCAAAACGTTGTAACTGCCTTTTTTCGTTAGCTTCTACATAGGCAAAATAAGTAGAGAAAGCACTTTGCATGGCACCAATTCCGGCTTTTACAACATCGGCAGCTGTTGCAGAACCGTCTTTAATATCATCTATCAAAGACTTCCAACCTGAGGCGGTCATACCAAAAATATCAGAACTGTCATTGGTGTCTTTTTTCTTTTTCTTGTCATCATTCTGATCTGCTCCGGCAATTTTGGCTTTAAATTCTGCTATTTTATTCCCGGCTTCATCAATAAACTTCATTACTTGCTCTCTCTGCTCAGGTGTCAGAACTCCAAGATCCAAACCTTCGTAAAGTTTAACCATGGCTTCCAGGTGCGTGACCTGAAGTTCAAGTTCACGTTTTTGGTAAACTTTTGTTAATGCTTCTTTACCTTCTGCCCAAGTCGTAATTTTTTGACGCTCTTTTTCATCAATTCTGCCCTTGAGCCCTTCCTTTAACTGAGCAAGCGTTGTGTATGAAGCCAATTCTTCATCCTGTTGTCTTTTGAGGTGCCCTAATTCAGTTTGGTGGGCTTTATCAATGTCAGAGAGATGCTTGGTTTCAGCTTTGTATTCTGCCGTCCTTCGTTTTTGGTCAAAGATTTCGCTTTGAGCTAGTTTCTCCTGCTCAAGCTGCTCATTATTCTTAATCCAGGCATCCATTAATGCCTGGTATAACTTTTTATCCTGGCCGGTAGCTTTATCTATTTTCTTCTGAAGATTATTAATGTCAGTAGCGCCAATTTTTTGTTTTTCGATAGCCTCAGATTTACGCATCTCATCAATATTGATCTGAGCCAATTCTTTTTCCAATCCTTCCTGCATGGCGTCAATTTTAGCATCTGTAATATCCAAAGCAATTTGATTCGCCAAACGTGCTGCCTCCTCTCCATTTTTAGCTATTTGGGACATTTCCCGGTCATGTTCTTCTTTTAACCTGTTTTCACGCTCTTTTTTGCGAGCGGAAGCATCTGAAGAATTTTTGCCTTTACCAGTATCGTCTCCGGGAATGGTGTAGGGGGATTTAGTATCTAGAACTGCACCCGGATTCTGCTGAAGGAATTTCTTTTGTTCAGAGTTCAAAGAGCTCATCTGCTGAAAATTCGCCTTTAATTCTTCCCTTCTTTTACGATAAGCTTGTTGAACCAAAGGAACATATTTAGACAACTCTTTTTCAATATCCGCAACTTTGGTCATTGCATCAATATTCTTAGCATCTTCTACGGACATATTCCTAAGCTTATTGCCGGAATTTAATTTTTGCTCAACATATGTCCCTACACCACCAAGGTTTTGCCATCCTGGCTCAACATCTTTGCTTTGTAATTCAATTTGTTTTTTGAACAATTCGGTTCTTTTTGAACTCAAAGCTTCGCTCATCGCCTTTCTGTCGAGAGATTTGATATACTCATTGATTAACCTTGTCCCTTCAGCAGTCTTTAGGTTCTCCAATGTTAAATTGCCAAGGTACTCCGGTGATATGTCGTTTAATTTTTTGATGGCTGCCAACCGATCGGCCTTAGAAGCGCTTTCATTTCTCGCTACAATCAAAAGGCTTTCTAATTTTGATTTCTCATCCTGTACCGCCATTGCAGCACTGGTTCTGAAATCATTAAGAACTTTTTGCTTTTGAGCCGTCTCATCAATTCTTTTGGAAAGAAGAAGGTAAGCTGCACCCAAAGCCATTATAGCAGTTACAACCAATGCAAAAGGGTTCGCCAGGGTTATAGTATTTAGCATTCTTTGAGCCGCTGCCTGACGAACAGTATTCCCAGTTAAGCCCAAAATAGCAACTTGCCCGCGCAAATAGGCAGCAGTTACAAGGTTTTGAAGAAATGTAGATGTTTGAGTATAAAGATTGTGTGCTTTCTGAATAACAGTATATCCTATTAATTTATCCTTCGTCCCTTGTAAAGTTATATTTGTTAATGCTACAGCAGTATTGTAACTGAAAATCGCCACTGCTCCGATAACAAATAACTTCGTAAGAAAAACGATTGTTTGCCCTGTCGTTTTTAAAGTCCCATCTGTATCTTCTACAGCACCAATCATTTTCCCAAACCCCTCAATGAGCCAGTTCAATCCTTTTGCAACAGAATCATTTGCAAAAATTCCTACCAAGTGTTTTTGAACTTTTTCAAAAATAGCAGCGGAATTGTTATTGACTTTATCAAACTCCTGTTGTAGAGACGTGGCCTCTGTTAATGATTTATTGGATAGTTCGATAGATTTACGGAAACGGTCTGTATTCTCCGAAGCGGCCCCCATGGTGGAGATAACATATTGATCATTCAGTTTAAGGTAATCCAGCATTTTAGCCAGTTCGGTGGTATCAAGACCTTTTGCACCCTCAGAGAATTTCAGAAAGAATTCTAAAGGATCTTTGTTCATCAGGTCCTCCACCTCTTTCTTAGAGATATTCATCACCTTCGCAAACTTATCAGCATCTTTTGCAGCCGTACGGATAACTGATGAATATGCGGTAGAGGCGCGCTCTGCATCAATACCTGATTCCTCAAAGGCTGCACCTAATGCCAGGGCTTCAGCAATTGTAGGTTTCAGTTTCTCCGGGAGAGAACCCAGGCGCATTGCGAACTCCCCTATATTCTGCTCACTGGCTGCACCAGCTGCCCCAAGTTCATTCATCGCAGAACCTATCTGATTGATGGCAGTTGCAATGTTCAGATCCTTAGTTTGGGAATATAATCCCTTCAACTTACCCAGCGTATCGGTAACCGCTTCTACACCACCGGCAAAGCCATCGCCCAGTGCTACATTAGCCTTATCAACCTCCTGAACAAAATCTTTGATTTCCGCTTTACCTACACCCAGCCTACCACCGGTCTCAGCGATCTTAAGTAAATCTATCTTAGAAGTTCGGGTATCCAGGTCACTGAATGATTTGGTGAGATCTTCTACCTCCTGCTTAGTCATACCCACCGTCTTAGATACAGCGGTCTGAGCATCCACCAGTTTATTATTTCGGTCTATAATGTTTTGCACAGTAAGCCCAAACCCTACCAGAACCCCGGCACATGCCGTCACTATACCACTGTAATGATTAAAACGTTCAGCAAGATTTTTAAAGGATAGCGATGTGCTACCAGCACCGGCACGCACCTCTGCCATGCGGGCGTTAACCTTATCCAGTTGCGCCTGCATTGCCTTTGAAGTATCTGACCCTGGAACCATATTATCAAGACTAGCACGTAACAACTTAGCTTCCTGCTTAAGCTGAGTCATAGTCATCTGGGTAACATCCATATCGCTTCGCAATCGCTCCATCTCCTTGCGGTTACCTGTAATCTCCTTAGAAGTAGCCAAGATCTCTTTAGCTAAAGCTTTATACTCTTCGCTCTCTTTACCTAATAAAGTTTCGGTCTCCTTTAGCTCCTTGGAGAGTTTACGCTTATTAGCTACGAGGTCATTAGTCTTCTGCCCCAGATCATATATAGCCTTCTGCGCCGGATCAGAATTGACCACAATAGTCATCTTCATTATCTCGTCACGTATTTGCCTTGCGCTTGCCATGGTGGTAATAGTTTGAGCAAAGATGCCGAAGGCAATCGGCGTGCGTTGTGACGCAAGAACATTGGTGTTCATTAAAAATTAACCGCTTCGCAATGTCAATTTTCAACAAACGCCCTATTGGTGGTGGTTTAGCCATATATCCCCCGATTTTCGGGATTTGCGACCGCATTTAGGCCTTTGGAGCGGGGCGGCCTCAAACGTTGTTATTTCTTTTTTCAAAAAGAATGAAAAAGGTTAAAAATCTGATTATGTGCATTTTGCCCGATTTCGATTTTTAAAAAGGCTGATTTTTTGTAAGGGCGCAGGAGTAGTTTTAAACTATTTGGAATTGATATAAATAATTGATTAACAGCTAAATACTGATATATTTAGTAGGTTTTTTCATACTTTTTTAGTAAATTTACTACAGTAAATAATTAATAATGAACGAATTAACAACTAAAGCGAACGCAGAGAAGAAAGTATCTGCCAGCACAGAGCCAAAAGAGAACGCAAAAACCGTAAACATGAAAAATGAAACAATTTTGCCCAAACTTGAAACGACCGCCGAGAAAAGGATTAAAAACCTTGAAAACTTCCAAGCGTTGTGCGGAAAATTCAATTTTTTGAAACACAAATCTGACGATCTTAACGCTTACTTAGTCGGGCGTGATGGATTAAAGGAAACTTTAATTCTGGAAAATACGGACGGGAAAACGTTTGAGATCTCGAACTCCCGAATAATTGACAAAATCTTAATGATTGCCCAGGAGGAACTTTATAAACTTTTGGACAGTTCCGAAGCAGATGTTTTAAATTTTCAAATCTAACAACAAAAAAACGGGGGAAACTTGCCCTTTCCTCCGTTAATTAAAATTTTTCGACCTATGACAACCGAAAGCACAAAAATACAAAAATTATCCGATAAGGTTTACCAAATCCTAAAAGACAAAGGTTTTACAAAATTGTTCAACTGGACAGATTATCAGTTTTTTAAAAAAGAAAGCGCAAACCAAGCCAACCCAGCCCAATGGATTGCAGATCAGTTTATCAGTTGGAACTCTCACGAATTATCAGATTTTGCAGATTATGAATTTTAGATTTTTAAAAACAGGCTATTTGTGGCAAGGAAAAAAGCAAGTGCCAAAAATTAACATTTCAGGCATTTGGCTAAAAAATGCAGGTTTTGAAATAGGTCAGAACGTGAAAATCGAAATTTCTAAAAATCAAATCATTATCAGCAATGACAATTAAAACATATAGCGGAGAATCAATGGAAATCAAGGAAAATGAAACTGTTTTTTATATCCAGTCCCGAGGATATAACGCAGGCAGACCGCTAAAAAAACCAATTCCCAACTGTTGGGAAGTAAGAACGGAGCGAAGCGCAGATTTTGAGATACTTTATATCATTTTTACAAGCAAGATTTTAGAACCTTTTTTTTGTGGTTCTGTGATTCCGTTTATCAGATTGAAGGATTATAAAAATATTATTATGCCGATTTTGCAAAATGCCATCCATGAAAACAGGATTATCAATGAACATTATTTGCAGATCCGCAAGATTGAAAGCCAAATGCAACAGCAGGACAAAATAAAAAAGCTAATGCAGGAACTAAAGAAAACACTTTCTGCAGAACTTTATAAAAAAATACAGATTTAAAGCAAAACCGCCAGTAAGGCGGTTTTTTTATGTCAAAAAAAAATTTCGGCTTCGCCGTTACCACGAGCGAAGCCGGCTATGGAATTAATTTTTTATTAATATAATACGGTTATTAAACCTTTATTTTAAAAATTGTTAATAACTCAAGAAAATTACGTTGCATTGTATAAAAACAATATTTACTTTTGTACAAGAATGTTAAGGTTGAACGAATACCTAAGGTCTTTGACTTCGATTGTATAACGTAAAATTCCCGAGCTGCGAACTCAGGAATTTAATTTGTTTAACCTTAAATTTTTAACGATGGACCAATATCGTATTAAAAATGGCTTCACTGAAAAGCTCGTCTTTTCAATGACGGTCAAACGAAACGGAAGGATTATACGCCGCGCCAACGGCAAGCCTTTCTGTTTCTGGGTAAAAGTGATTTAACTTTCACTTATGCGCTCTTCAATAATTTGAAGGGCGCTTTTTTGTTTATAAGCTTATTGATATGCTTTCTATACATGTTCTTATACTACTCCTTGTACTAATGTTTGTATAAATGTTGGTATAAATGTTTGCACAAAAGTACATACAAAACTTTATAATCGTTTAATAGGAACAAAAAAAATTTAAACTTTTTTAAAAAAAAATTTATTCTCTCCCAACAAAATCCCTGCTACCAGCAAAAACAGTTTTAATTTCTCCAGACTTTGTCCTTTCTAACGCTAACATGCCCTCCAATTGCTTTATAGGTTCCGGAAGTTGAAAATATAATCCAGTAAAATGCCTTTTAAAAATTCTAACTTGATGTTTTTCTAAGAAATGTTTCTTCTCTAAAATGCCAATTCTTAGTGAAATTCTTTTCTTATTGCTCATATGTCTTAACTTAATAATTTAAAAATGAATTGTTTTCTGGACTCTTGAGATCTTATTAAATCGTAATTCTCAATCACAAAGTTTACAAGCTTAATACAAAGATTTTCATACCTTCCAAATTCTAAAAACAATGGATTATTGATAAAATCGAACGTCCCACCCTTATATCTCTTACCGGGAACATTTTTCACAAATTGATAATTTCTTAAAACTCCAAACCCGGTTTCATCCTGAACCAGGACAGTGAAATCAAAGGCTGTTTTTTGCACTAATGTGGTTGTAATTGCCATACTATTATTATTATTTTAATTATACCGACAATATTACAACCACAACTACCATTTCCCATTTTTGCTAAAATCACTCAGATTCACTTCTTCTACAATTTCCATCAATGCCGCCGCAAAGATGATTTTCTTTTCCGGTTCTGCCATCATTTCGGTTTTATCCTGGATACGTTTGACGGCCTCGAAATGATTTTCATTGTTAGCTTTCATCACAGTGTGGATAATCGCCACAAAGGGCGTTACCACAGACTGGTATTGATCTTTCAGGTTAAGGCGCGCAGCACTCCTGGCTTCTTCCAGGATCTGCAAATTTTGAAAAGTGTTTTTTATTGTAGACATGATCAAATATAATTAAAATGTTTGTGGAGCGTAACTTCTTTCAGATGAATATCTTGCTTTTACAATATTCATATATTTTGGTCGGCACATATAATATTTCAAACTGTCTGATAAGTTTGTGGACCACATTGGCCGCCGAGCCATTGGGATACTTTCTGAGGATTTGTCTTTGTGAATTCTTTTAATCCCGGTCTTCTTTTCTGGTTTGATAATTTGCTTTGCTACCTCCATAGAAGATTTCAATTCTTTACACTGCCAACGGTCAATCAAAAGTTTCGGAAGTTTTGTATTGGTCTCTGACAAAACATCTTTCATCAGGTAAAATTCTTCTTCCTGGTAAATAGTTCTTTGCCCTATATTCATCAGGTTGACTTTCCATCCAGTGGCGATATCGTTTTTACCTTTCTCGATGTAATTTTTTATGGCTGAAGCTCTATCGTTTCCGGTCTTGGAATTCTGATTCCCGGAACGGTCATAGTACAAATCCAAAACCTTCATTTTGTGTGGCCCGAAAAAGTCCCGGAAGATCTCCGCCATTTCGGATTCGTTTTGCTCCAGCGTGAAGAAGTTTTTTAAAAGCCTTTGCACCCATCCCTGTTCCTGACCAATCACCATGCTATTCATATCGCCAAAATCCATCCCGGCTTCTAACTTCTGCCGGTTCCGGATGTAGCGCAAGCCATCAGAAGTCAATGCAATTTTGCTTTCATCAAAACCATAGCCGTCAAAAAATTCCAACAAAAGCCCATCGTCAAAAAAATTTTTATCCGTAAGGTAAGGATAGAATTTCTCTCCCTGCTTGATCTCATGCTTCATCGTGAGAATTGCCGGACGGAAGCCTTCGGGACCCAAAGACTGTAACGCTTTTTGATAGTAATCCAACCGCAGAATGTCGGCATTCGCAAAGGTAGATACCATCAAAAAAAGCGTAGAATTAAGGCGTGCTTTTGCTAAACGCTGATTCCATCTGTAAAAAGAACGCTTCTGCCGGTCAAACTCGAACTGGTCTTTATTCACGTAAGCCTTCATCATCTTTACCTTTATCTCATTAACTGTGACAGAGGCATGTAGAACCAAACGGAGCTTCTCCGGATCCATATTTTTTTCCTGGTCCAGAATCCAGTCAAACTCATTAGGATTAAGGATATTGGGCATATCGGTTGTGAACGTTTTCCCAAGGTAATAATGAGAATGCCCAAAACGCAGCCCCTCACCACGGGCAGCAGGCAAAAGTTTATCAATTTTTTCTTTGACAAAATACTTGACTTCGTCCCCAAAGATATGCTGGTAAGAATCCCCAGCCATCGAAGAAACTACATCCATCGATGCTAATTTGAAAAAACAACCGTTATAGAAACTAATGGTATGCTTGTACGACATTGGCTTTTTGTACGGTTTTCCAAAAGAATCAGGTGGCCGCTCATTCAGGACATAATGCACGCCTTCTTTCAGCCCGATATCGTTCCAGCCTTTGATCATGGAAGGCACCGTGTTGGAAAGTAAATTAGAGTAATAATCACCGACGAATGCGAAGTAAGCCCCAGGCATTGCCTTGGCTATTTTGATAGAACGCCGCGCCTGGATACTGGTTGTTTTACCCATTGCACGACCGGCAATGAGATAAAGGTTGGTAGGATCGTAAACCTCTATGGCCATCCCAACAGGATTGACATAATGGTATTCTGCCTGCCCTTTAAACGTTCCGTTCGGCTCTTCAAAAATTCTGTTGGACGGCATTATTTACGTGGGTTTTCGTCAAATTTCAGGAATCGGAATGGTAGCCCATCCACTTCGGCTTTGGCGGCTTCTTTGACCTTCTCAGGAACATCCGGGATCGCATCGATGAACTGAGCAATCGCCCGGCGGTCTTCTGGCTCCTCGCCAAACATCCTGATGTCTGTGGTAAGAACCTGGATCTGTTTCATGAGATCATCTTCCATTTCCAAAATTTCTTCTTTGTCAAGCTGCAGGACCACTGCCATTTCTTTAAGGATCTTAACGGCATCGAGGAAATCTCTGGAAGTTTTTGCCAGGCGAATAGCTGCTGTAAATGCCTTTAGCATTTTGTCGGCAATCAGGTTTTTCCAGGTTGTTTTTGGCAGATGGTTTTCGGCGGAAAAATAATTAAGAGCATCGTTAATAAGCTTTACAGCCTGGTAGCGTTGCAATTTATCAACAATCACCAAATGCTTTACGATAGCTTCTTTATTGGGATATTCGAACATGCGGCAGTACATGCTCCAGATCTTTTCGAGCATCTGCATATACGCCAATAATTTTGGCGGTACATTTCCCGGACTTCCTGTCTCCAGAAACTCCAAAAGATCATCCAGTTCTATATCATCAAAATTCATTATTCTGTATTAAAAATTTCGTTTTTGATGTTTTCAATTCTTTGTTCTTCCCACTTTTTTTCCATCTGTTGTTTGGCGGTCAGGTTTCCTTTCTTAGCATTTTCCAAAGTTGCTTTGTCTGTATCGCTCTGGGCGAGATATAAACCGCGTTTATAGGCATCGCAAACGTCTGTGCCGTCTATCCGGAAATCACGCAAAAACAAACGTTTCTGACGCTTCAGCACCGCACATATTTTATCTGCAGAAAAACCAACAGCTGCCAATTCTGAAACCATATCTTTTTCCGCATCATTGAGCGGACACCATTCCGTAATTATTTCGGTATTTGTCGTGAGATTCATTTTGCGAGAAATTTACCAAGGTAATACCCACACAATCCGCCAGCTAAAGCTCCGGAAGCATAAATTAATCTATGCTTTTCGTTCCCAAAGGCAACCTTTTTCACATTGTGGCTCCAGAAATAGCTAATACCAAAAGAGCAGACAATAATACCTACTAAAAAATCCTTTGAGATACAATACGTATTTAGCACTACAAGAAGCACTTGGATATATCCGGTTAAAAAAAGCTTTATCATATTAATTGATTTTGTGTACTACTTTACAGTTATAAAAAAGTTCTTTCCTAAGGTTCATAACATCTTCATTATTCGTGAAAATGTATTGCTCATATTGGGCGTTTTTGCTCCAGTTCCCGGAACCTTCTATGCAGAAATGACCCGTTTCGGTTTTGCACAATGTTATTTTGCTGTGATTCCAGGTGTAGATGATTGTTACGTTCTCGTCAGATTGCGCCCAGCCGTTTATCGCATCGCACACGCGAGGATTTCTTTGCCGCATCGAATCTGATATCAGCAGCTTTATCCGCCCGATTTTACCCAGCCTCTGCATCTCCTGCAATGCCTCCAGAACCGACAGCGAGACCGAATAGGTTGATGCATACAATTCTTCAATATATTGCAATTGGCTTATCAGTTCCACAAACGTAAAAGCGTTGAAACTCGCCATTGTCTGCATAAAAAAGATTTCATCGGGAGCAGGCAACCGCTTAAGATCTTCAGGGAGATTGCTCACCATATAATTCTGCACATTCAGGAACCTAGAGGTAAAGGCGGAACTTTTGTCCGCCTCTTCCTGGTTATTAGAATTTACCCCTATGTCGTTTTTACTGAACAGCATTTATTTTTTCTCAAAAGTCCTGTTGTACTTTTCTGCCAGATTCTTTTCTGTGAGCTCTAATCTCAACGTCCATTCTTCAAACTTCTCAGGATTCTGTCCGTCCTTATATTTTGGAAGGGATTTCATAGCGTTAGTCCTGTGTTTGATAAGATCAGCTTCGGACATCTCATCGATCTCCTGGGCAATTCTCAGATTTTTTAGTTTTGGATGTTTGCCTAAAACTTTGCCTTCGGTATCGCGGTAATAATCCAACTCATCTTTGATATCGATATTCAGTTGGTAAGCCTTCACAGCTTCGGAAGCCAATTCAAACAATTTTTCTTCTGCATCTTTTTCGTCGGCCGCTTCCAGAGCATCTGCGTGAAGTGCTGCATACATTTTGTAAGCTGTGATTTTGTCTGAAACCAAAACTTTGAAAACATCCGGGCAATTCTCATCGCTCAAAAACGGATATTCGTCACGGATTTTAAGTCCCTGCAAAACAGGCTCGTCCAAACCTTTAAGGATTGGGTTTTCGTTTTGTTTTGCCAGTTCGTCCGCTTCTTTTTTAGCTTGCTCAGCAGCTGCTATTTCTTCCGGTGTCGGAATCGGATCGGCCGTTAAATTGGTAATATCCTCTTCATCATTAGCAGGATCATAAAGCGCAATATCTTTATCTGTGATGCCCTGGGATTTTTTGATCTCATAGATCAAGCCCTCCAGCTTGTTAGGTGTGTAGCCCAGTTGGTAATGATAGACCTGGCGTGCGCTGGCAACGTCGCTGTAAGCTTTTACAAGATCTACGTAAACTTTTGAATCTTTTTTGTTGGCCGGGTTGGCCAGGATTTTTAATAATTTATTTCTCATGGTCGATAATTTTTATTTGATGTAACTATAATTCCTGATGATGTAAAACTTCCTGAATGCGATGTATAGGAACAGAAGAATGAAAACCCAGCCTTCTACAAAGGCACCAAAAGCGCGGTAAGAAAGCAGCGCGACAAAAACAAACATGCTGAAAAAATCTAGCAACGCCACCACGCAGGATCTGCGGTAATAAACCGCCAATGGATTTTCGTAGGCCTTCGCGCCCTGGATGGCGACCTGGAGAAAAACAAAAATACCTATGCCTATCCAGGAATAGATCCGAAGACCTGGGAAACGCCATTCAATAATGGAGAGTACCAGCAGGATGAGGATCTGCAAATACATAAACCGCCTGTGCCATTTGTACATAATCTGTAAACTTTTTACGAAGATGGCGCACTGCGAACGCAAAAGTTGTGACGCAAAAAAACCGCTCCTTTTGAGAGCGGTTTTGGCTGTGTGCCGTGTTTGAGCCGGCACAACCTGCCACCTATAGAGATTTTTAAAAATCTTGTACTAATGTTGAGATATAACTGTAGTGTTTCAAACAATCATACACTTCATCAAAACTTAAAGAACTTCGAAAATAAAAGATCATAGCATCATCTTCTTTCTTATAATTAATCTGCCAACTTTTAAATTCAGAACCAAGGTCTTTTTCCATTTGTTCAATATCACCCAAAAAAAACAGCTCCAAATGATATTGATGATTTGTTTCAGTTTGTTCCATAATTCAAATTTAATTAATTTCCACTTTATAAAATTTTGTTTCCGAGAAGGGAAAGGTAACGTATTGGTCATCATCTACCAAAACCATTAGTTCACCCTTACGTTTCCAGAGGCTTTCCACTTCCACTTCTATTCCTTCGTAGGAAACGATGTTGATTTTGTTACGGTAATACATTCTGTGCCGTTGTTTTTGCGTTTAAAATATTCTTGATGGTATGGGTGGTCAAAGTATTTTACACCCTCGGTTTCATCGATTAAAAAACGGCCGTCCTCGTAGGAACGCAGCTCATATTTGTAATCGTAAAAAGTTTGTTCATCTTCCCGCAGCAGTTGTTTTACATCTGTGAAAAAATCCAGGAAAAGCCTGTATTTTTCCGCCTCTGCGGGTTTAATCTGTGATGCAGCCAGGAACATTTCTTTTATTTTCTCCTCCATCAGTTCCGGAGAGCCTATGAGGTTCTCCAGGTCGAAAAGGAGTTCTGAAATGTTACAAAATAGCGCATCTGAATCTGAGGCTTTGCTCAGGTGAAATTTAGTTTTCATTGGTTTACATATTAAAGTACGGAGTAAGGTACTTTTTTCTGTAATTCCTGAGCGCATGCAGCTGCGCCTGGCATTTGCGTGTACCGTAAGCAAAGGTGTGCTGCCCTTTTTGGTCTGAGATCTTGGCGAGGAATACTTCGCCGAACTTCTGAAAGGAAATTGTTAATATCCCTTTTCTGTTTCTGGTTTTAGCTGGTGCTTTAGCAACTGCAGCTAGTGCTTTAGTGAATTGAACTGGTGTTTTAGCTGCTGGAGCTGTTGTGGGTTTGTTTGACATTTTATAATAATTTAAAGGTTAATCTTTAAAAACATCCACTAAACAAAAAACCTTTGCTTTCGTGGATGTCGTCAAACAAACCCATCGGAAGAAAGGTAACCACTACTCACAAAGGAGAATATTAATCGTTAAAGATTGTCGGAATTATTATCCGATAGATTTGTTTGACATTGCAAATATGCGTAAGACTTTTGGATTATGCAAGAGAAAAGTGAGAAAATAAATATTTTAGTCTTTTTCAACCTTGCTCAGCTGATCAGAAAGCTCCTCGTATAGATTTATCGGATCTTCACCAATCCACATTAAATCAGTAATTTTAACCAATCTAGAAGATCCATCCATATATATAATATTTGCTGAAGTTAACTCTAAAGTTTGTACGACATCTGTAAGCCATACAGAATCAAAAGACCAAGCTCCCCTACCATAACGTTTAATAGGACCAATACCCTTTCTGGAAACATTATAAGCACCTGCTCTATATAGAACCTTATCCTTAACTGCATTCTTCCCATAAAAGTTGAAGGTAATATATTTAATAGTTTTTGAAGAAAAATTCATAATTTCAAACTCTGCCCCAGTCATAGAATAATCTTCTGTAGGTCGACTTTTGATAATAGCAATAGGATATTTTTGATATGAGTTAATTTTTTCAAAAGCTTCATCTCTCAAACTTAGTAACATCGCTTTGGAATATAAGTTTGAAGAATAGTCAAATCTCTTTTTTTCATTTTCGTTAATACTATTTAACGAAGATCGAATTTCAGATAATGTGTATGTTTTTTCGTCAGACGATCCTATTATTCTGAATGTATTTTTGGGAAGATATTCAAGATAATTTTTCTCTCCTAAATAATAACCTTCTAAAAATGTTTTGTTATTGCAATCAAAAACGTCAGTAACAAAAAACATATTTTCATCCTTCTTTATCAAGTTATTTTTTGTACTACCATCACAGACTATTGTGCTAATTGTACGATAAACCGGATCATCTTGCTCAAAATATGTAACAACAGAAATTGAATCAACACTCAAATCCTGAGAAAATGAGAAAACTGGAAATAATAAAAAAAGTAATGATTTTTTCATAGTATATAATTTTCTCAAATATAACAATTCAGCGTAAGACTTTAATAAAAACAAACTATCCACATTGATAAAAAACAAACTGTCCACATTGATTAATGTGGACAGTTTATTGTAATTCTCCAAAGATCCGCTCCTGGCGCAGCTGGTAATGCTCAATTTTTTCAAGGAGTGTCGTTTTAAATTTCTCGGTCAAAACCCTTCCGTTTTTCTGCTGGAGAACCTGCCGGGTAAACTCATAATTAAGGTCGTAAAACTCACAAAAAGATTTTAGATTATTGAGTTCAAAATATCGGTTAAGGAGTTCAAGCGTTTTTTCCATAGCGTAAAGATACGCAAATAGTTTGTTTTTCCCTACTTTTATTTAGACAAGTTTAGACAACCGTTAGACAAATGTTAGATGATTTTGTTATCCAATTTTTCTATGAGATCCGCTTTTACTTCTTCCGCGGCACCGTAGGTAAGGTCTTTCATCAGACCATTGTAATGGCCCATGATAATTCGGTTATGGAAGGCATAAACCTTACTTCGCTTATATTGTGTCTGCGTTCCCGGATAACGCAGTTTTTTCATATCTACAAAGCGGTACAAAGCAGATTGCGTATAAGTCAAAGAATCGCCATCGGTAGAGAAGCTACGCCCATGAAAGGCAGGATCTGAGAAAACAGAATAACCTTCGGATTGCGTTTCATCCATCTGCCGCGCATGCTCCTTGAGCAAACGCTCCATATTGGCTTTGAAAATTGGGTGATCTGTGCCGGTTGCACGTTCTGCGAGTAGATCCATTAATCGTAATATTTTCTAAAATGTTCACGTTTCTCAGCTTGTTCCTTTTTATATTGTATAAAGGTGTAAACCAACGTTAAAAGCAAATAAACCATTATGAAGCTGATGAAAAAGATTATTAGTTCCATATCTGAAAATTTAGTAGTTATCTGTATAAGCTTTAGAATCTATTTGTATCTCATAGCCATTGCATTTGGCTTTCCGGGAAATCGGGCGGATCTGGAAATCATATTGTAACTGTTCCTGGGAACAATTGAGAACATTAATGCCAAACATCGCTTCCAAAAACTGTTTGACCACTTCCAGAGTCCGGTCATAGATAGCCAGGTATTCATTCCGGTTTTTGAGAAAACTATAATCTGTTTTTTCCAAAACAAAAAACTGTAGGTAAGAGATCATTCCGGCATTATCTTCCTGCCCAAAACCGCCATAAGACGGCAACACCGCAACCAGGAGAACATTATCTGTGCCTTTGTGATCGGTGAGCAGCTCGGTAAGTTCATCATCCGTTACGAGGACTTCACGCCTTTTTACCGCTGCTATTTCGGCGGTCGTTTCTATAATATGTTCTTTAAGGATCTGCGGGCTAATCATGATTATTACGTTTTGATTTTTCTTCTTCTTCCTGGTCTTTGCGTTCTTTTTCTTCTTTCCTAGCGCGGATAATAAGATCATACATCCTGATCAGCACCATCATGGCATCGGAGTTGCGGAGCTCATCCAAGGTCCCGAAAACGCCACTTTCTGCCAACTGGAACGATGTGGCACGCATGCCCAAACCTTCCGGATCGTTAGGATCCGGCGTTGTATTACCTTCTGAATTCTCCGGAGAAGCAAAAAGAATCCGCAGATCCAACTCTTTGCCGTCGATGACCAACACGCATTCCTTCGTGAGATAATTGAAAAACGAGACAAACAACAGGTAAAAACCATACACATAGCGGATATCCAGGAGATCAAAAAACGCAATCCTCTTATCGAGATTGATAACCGAATACTTTTCGTTTTTTTGGAGATAGAATATAGCAAATAGTTTCACCAGGCTTTGGATCTCTCCGTACTTCATAAAATTGCCTATCTCCCCAATGCCGTCCTCTAGCTGACCGTAAGTAATCCCCTGGAAAGCATCTTTAGGACCATAAAACGTGTGGAATTTATACTTCACCGTTTGAACGGGATTATGGATGTAGTCCTGCACCAGGTGCAGCTGCCCTTTATCATCTTCGTGGAAGAAGGATTTGAGAACCTCCGAAGCGATGTAGATGTTTTCCCATTTGGTTTCGTCCTCATGCTCCAGTTCTGCTTTATCAAAATCCATATTCAGCAAACTGTACAACAGCATCACCCGGAACTGTGAAGGGTTAAGCTCTCCCATCTGATGCATCAGGATCAGCTTAGAAGCATCCAGGTATTGCCGGCGGTCACATTCTCCCAGGTTCTCCGGCATCCAAAGGCGTTCGCCTAGTTCTAAAATTTCTAGTGAGTGCATAATTTTAATTAAAGGCGTTACAACTTTCTACACATCCGTTAACTATATCTAGTTCGGTTCCGTCGCTCCAAACTGATAACTGATAATTATTATCTATACTATCATCAATAGCATCTTCAATTTTTTTATCTTTTGCCATTTCAAAAATGTCGGCAACACTTTTATTTTGTCGGAAGAATCTTATAGGAAAAACAATAGATTCTATTGATTTTTCTCTACCTTTTTTTAGATAATTTCCATATTCATCTTCGATAATTTTAAAAAACGCAAAACGCTCAGGATAATGCCTTGCAATTGTAATTAATTTACGAAATGATTTTTTCCAACAAACTTTACAGTTACCTTCCCATCCTTTTAGATTCAATCTAAATGGCATCTTTGCCCAAAAAGCATTTACCATTTGTTTTGTACAATTAATTTTTAGTAGTGGATAATATAAATTTCCAACTCTTCCTAATTCGTCAGCCCTAATACCAATAGCCTTATCATAATTGGAAGGTTTCCATCCAATATTTGAAAGATATCTGTTTATCACCCTTTCTTTCAATTCCCGTGTACAATTCATATTCTGCATATTTGGAATACCGAACTCTGATACATATTTTCTAAAAGGATGGTTTTGCCAACCATTCTCAATTTCTTTTACATCGTGAGAGCGGTAAGCAGATTCATAGTTTACTATTTTATATGATAATCTTTCATATTCTAACCAAATAACCTCAATCCCAAAAAACAAAGAGCAATTTTTAATGAATAATAATGTTTCCTCGTTTTCTTCACCAGTATTTGCAAAAACAAACTTAAAATTGTGCTGTGGTTTATTTAACAAAAGCCAATTTATCATATAAGCTGATGTTTCGCCGCCTGAAAATGAAACTAAAATATTTTGTTTTGGATTTTTAACCATTCAACAAAAATAAACCAAATAGTTTAAATTTATTAAACTAATTAGTTTATAAAGTTACAAAACCATCTTTATCAGAAAAATTAATCTGAGGTTTTGTACTATAAACCGGGTTCAGTTTTTTGATCTCGATCTCAAGATTTTTAAGAAGGCTTTCCAGTTCTTTCCGGTAAAATAAAGTTGTGCTTTCTTTATCGTAGCCGGAACCGGTTTTTTTATTTGTTTTTTCGGATTTCATTAATCCTTCCGGGAATAGCTGTGTCGAAAATTTTTGAATCCCATCGGCCATGGCAAAATAAACGCAGCAGTTCTGGATCAGGTTGGTTATGTAACTGTCTTTTTGTCCCGGAAGTTTGTATTCTGCGAACTTATCGCCCAGGCGGTTGATAATCTCCCTTTGCTCACAAAGCCGGATAGAAGGCGCCAATTTGAAATAAAGCAGATGAGAATTGTTGATATTCACAAACTTCTGAAAGGTCCTAAGATTAGGAACATAAAGCCCTGAAAACGCCGTCATGTAATCGGAAGGCTCCAGAGCTTCGGAATCTAAAATAAAGGTGATGAGTTCGTCAACCGCTTCATAATAAGACCGCTCCATAGCATCATCCGACTTATCAATTTGCCATTCAAATGCCGCGACCTGATGTTCATCCCTGCGGAACAGCCGGCCGTCATCCGTATATGATACATCATTGAGTGGCTGATATTTCCTAAAGGCATTCAACGCAATTGCATAACGGACGAGTTCATAAAGTTCCTGCTTTTCTTCAGTTGTAGGTATTGCCTCCAGAACTTCGGTTCCTTCATCCGGTAACTGATCTGCGGGATTATCATCTTCCAGGCTTTCATCCTCAGGGATATCAGTAGCAGGATTGTCTATCTCACTGAAAACATTTTCACAAAAAGTGTAATTTTTTTTACCGATAACCTCATAGATTTCCCGGCTTGCGGTACGGAGGTACGGCCAAAGCTTTGCGACCTTGATATCTGCATCCGTAAAACCTAAAACTTCTTGCAGCTCACCGGTCCCTATATTTTCTTTAGTGAATAAAATTTTCATGGCTTAGTTGTTTTAAGATTATCAATCCTGGCTTTGCCAGCGTCAAAATATTCTCTGTCGATTTCGGTTCCGATAAACTCGAAGTTTTTATTTGGAAATTCTGATTGTAGGTTGATAACGGCCTCGGCGCACGATGCAGAACCGCTGAAAAAATCAGCAATAACGATCTTTTCACTTTTCATTGGAATAACCAATTTTAATAAGCGATCTAAAAGGCGGACGGGCTTTTGTGTCGGATGAATATTTCCATAATGAGCGCTATTGTCAGATATTATACTTTGCTCTATTACTCCATTTTCTATAGCTAACAAAGTATAAGTAGCGATACATTTATTAGGTAAATCAGAGTTAAAAGTTATTCTGTGTTTTTGCTTTTTATTTCCATCTCTATAATCAATTCCGTTTTGTACTTTTATCAAATTGTCAACTACCTTGTCGAATGCCTTTCCTTTGTTAAATAATCCACCTAGTCTTTTAATATCAGCATAAACTTTATCTATATCAAATCCTTTTAATTCTCCATAGTTAATTATAACTTTATTAATAATGCCTTTATCTTTAGTAAAGATCGAAACAGTTTCATGGCATCGTCCTAATGGTAATGCTGGCGATGATATTCTTCTCTTGTTCCAAATTATTTCTTCTTTGAATTTAAAGCCCATATCTGCCAAAATGGTATTCCATCGATAGAATGAAGTACCACGACCGAACATCACTATAAAGCCGTTTTTTGTTAACAAGCGTTTGCATTCTGAAAAGAATAACCTTTCGTCAAATGGTCTTTCAAGCTTCTGATTTTTGAGATATAAATATGGTGGATCGATACAGATCACGTCTATACTTTCATCAGGAAGTCTTTTCATAACTTCCAGGTTGTCTTCGTTGTATAATTGAATGTTCATAAAGATTAGTTGTTTTTGATTCGGTCTTTGCTCGTTTGATCTTCCTGCTTTTGCGCCTCCTCGTGGAAGAAACCAAGCTTAAGTTTCTTTTCGGGAAAATTCTCCCGGATACCATAATTAACAGGATCTGTAACCAGCATCTCCGGAATGCGGACACCGGTTAACTTATACATGAGATAAGCATATAATTGTTCTGAGCCACTGTCAGCAGAACCCTGGGCAGATATGCCCGCCAAAGCCTTATGCAAACCAACAGCAGACGACACTGCCGAATCTGACTTGTTAGCAATGCTGATTTGAGTGTCCACAAATTCCTTGATATTTTGCTCAATCGGCGTAATCTTCCAACCCAGTGTTGTGAGGTTCTGACCATCGGGAGCAAAAATATCTTTGGTATGCCAAATCTTCCCGGCATTGCCTTCGCCGGAAAGCGTCTCGATAATGCTTTTGAAAAGCAAACGCTCATAATCATCCAACATCGATTCTGTATAATCTTCATTCCTAGCTATACAGTCCGCCTGTAATTCTTCCCGTTTTTTATCCCAAAACGCAGCCGGAGAGGTCACGTGATATTTGGCATTCATGGAGAATTTGGACAAAGCTTTCAGAATCATTGGGATTGCCGTAGACCTGCGGATCCACTCCAAGGCGCCCATAATGGTCGGTATGGCGTAGAAATCTGTAGCAAAAGAATATTGCCGGCTATAACATACGGAACGCCCATGCCTGAAAGGTTCCTGCGGATCATATAACGGATAAAGCTCATAGCCGGTTGGCGTGTAAGCTAAATGAGAATTGGAAACAAAAGCGTGTGTAGCCACCGGAGAATCCTGGACACGGCCGAGGCGTGTCCAAAGAGGATTGAGATGGTTAAGGCTATGCACTCTGTTTTTGCCCACCCTGCCCGATTTGGCATTAACAATCTCGTGGAAACCGCCCTGCATAAAACAATGATCCACGATAATATTAAGAAGGTAATTTTTGTAACCAAAAGAATCCAACCAGTCTTGCACATCGGCATCATAAACCCATTCTCGTCCAGGTTTGCCGTCTATCAGTGTATCTCTGTACAATTGCGGACCTTGTCCCCAAAGCAGCTGCTGTTTTTTCTCCATAATCCCAGGGATATTGGGATTGTTATAGACAGTATCCCGGAGCAGCTGCGGAAGATCATTCCTGTCCCCATACGGCAGCAGTTCTACACCGTTGATAATCTGCATGCCTTGTCCCCAGCCGAAGTGCTCAACGGGACCATCTTCGCGAGGATTAAATCCCGGATCTTCTACCGAAAACGTAAAGCAACTCGCGCCCCTGGATACGATGCCGGCAGTGCCCTTTTTCTCTATCGTTAATTCTTCTGTAGAACTTGTGTTGAAGCCTATACTCATGGTTTTATTTTTCGTCCGTTTAGTTCGCAGAGCAGTGGCCAGTAGAACTGGCGGCGCTCCTCGGTATCCATTCTCATAAAGCTGGCGAGGATATCTGCTTTTTTGCTTTGGTTCCGGCGGTAACCTTGCATGAGCACTATGTTTTTTTCTTCTACAATGCCTTTGGAATTTTTCTCTGAATCGTTGAGCGAAATGTATTTGATAGAAAAAGGAATGTTTTGCCGGGAGAGATCCCGCATAATTTCCATTGCTCTAAGAGGTGTTACCGTCTTTTCCATAGAGCGAAAATAAAAAGCGTCACAACGGTATGTTGTGACGCAAAAAGACCAATTTAGATATGTGTATTATTTCAAACTTTATAACGTTCTATTTTTAGTTCTTTCCCAGACAATCCGAAATAGAAATTTTGTAATTCGTGCAGGTATGTAATTCTTTTACTTAAAATAAGGCTGTCATCATCTACAAAATAATACCCCTGCTCAATTTCGGGATTTTCGTCAAACCAAACCCAATCCTTATCGATATAATCCAAAAAAATGTTTCTACCTTTTAAAAACGGAAATTCTATATTTTCCAGTAATCCCTTTGTAAGAGGAATGCCACAAATATCACGTAACGCTGCCTGAGCATGGAATTGGTCTGTTGGATTAGTTTTATAAAAAACAAAATCAACTTCCTGCTGAGAAATCCCCTGTATCATCATAGGAAGTTCTATAGGTGTATGTATTTCAGTTACTCTTTGTATCCTATAAATTAAATTCCCTATTCGTAGTTCATTTGCTTCCATATACCAAATATAAAAAAATTCCGATGCAAAAACATCAGGATTATATTTAAAATTCTATGATTTCCAAAAGAAAAAATTCAGTATCAGGTTCGGCTGAATGTTGTTCTCCATCTGAGTAAAAAAGAATTCCATCACCATCTTTCCAGTCACCACAAAAATTACCTTGGAAAGTGTGCATCAACGCAGTATAATTATCACCAGATACTTTCAAACATTTATCCCTATTATCCCAATTTTGCAAGAAAATTTCCAATTCTCTGAAACTATATAATTTTCCTAATTCCATTATCTTTTTTACCCAAAGATAAAAAATCCTGATACTTAATGCATCAGGATTTTGAAAAATAAATTATAAAAAAAACCTACGTTCTCCAACGTTCGATCAAAATAATCGTGCTACCAGCCTGGAAGACTTCAAAGGTAATGGTTGAACCTTGAACAGCTTTCCATTGCAGACCGTCTTTTAACAGGATTTGAACGGCACCGGTAGCCACATTACTGATGGTGCCGGCTTTGGCAGGATCTGTCTCCTGCCCGATGAATGTCGCTTGTTTTAAGGTACTGTTTACCACCGAAGTTACACTCAAAGGTTTAGACGTTGCTGTAGTAGCAACTTTCTGCACCGGAGACAAATCCGTAAGTGGCGCTGTAAAATCTACCGTTGCATAGTTGGTCTCTGCCAATACCAAAGGACCGTCGTAGATCATGTAGGTATTTTTGCCGCCCACTTCCTGCTCAAAGGTAAATTCAAACTTATTACCATCTTTTCCGCCTTTGTGAGAAGATTTGAAAATCAGCGGAGAACAAGGTCTTCCCAATACTTTGACAGCATCGGAAGATTGACATCCTGGAATGAAGATGATAAATTCTTCGTCCAGCATATTCTGAGCAAATTCTAAAGCCTCCAGCTCAGTTCCCGGATGAGAACCAACAAATTTTACTTTGAAAGATCTGGCATCCTGATCGCCCTGAGTCTCATAAGAAAACTCTCTGGAAGATGTCGTGATATATACAGGGATTAAACCCTTGCCATCTTTGAAAACCGGCTGACCTTGCAAAAGAACATTTTTATCATCAGTATCCGGGAAGGATACCAAATCCTGCGTCCATGCTAAGTAAGCAAATCGGCTGCCTGTATTAGGAGCACCGGCTCCAGCTGCAGGTCTATCTACTTTTTTGAAAATATAAGACATTATTTAGTTTTTTTGATTGATTAAAAAATAGGGCTCCGGGAAAAATCGAAGCCCTGTATTATTTATCCTCTTGCGATGTCGTACCAAACGCCACCGAAGTTTTTCAAGGTTACAAACTTGACATCTGAATCAAGAACTGCAGATGAAGACATCACAATCTTACCGCTTACAGAAGCTACCGTTAAGGCGTTTTCTGAACCGTAGATTTTCACTTCGGTATTTTCGTTACCGCCTACAATACCCGTTAGTGTACCGGTTGCGCCCTCATATTTTTGAACTGCGCCATCTGTAGCATCTAATACAAGCGTATCAAAATTAACTGTGGCAGCTACATTATTAGGGAAATCAGTTACACGCGCTACTTCCTTATAAGTGCCATCTGCCAGGATTACCAAAATCAACTTATAAGTTGTTTTTGGGTTGAAATCTGTTGTGAGATCAAGATTACCACCGTTGCCGGCTGTTTTCTTTTTAATGACATTGGATGTCACCATCAGCTTGTCGCCTGTAATCTCAACGATAGTTCCGGCAGGCAGCCCTTCCAACTTGGTAACGTCAGCCACCAACTCCGGATGCACGTGCAGCCTGTTGAAGTTAATCTTAACCGTAGCACTCATTGGCGCACCAAACAACGGAACTGTAGTTGTAGCCGGGAAGATTGGCTCATCATTGATCCAGATAAACTGGGCAATACCTTTGAAGTCGTTGGATGGCAACGTGAAGCCTGAGAAAACGAAACCAGCACCAAAACGGTAATCCGCATGAATGAAAGAGTTTCTTTTCAGTTCCTCCATTCTGTATTTGGTTTTTTCTTCCGCCAGGTATTCCATGATCTCAATGTTATCCTTATCTGTGATGAACATCAGGTTAGAGCCTTCAAAATCCTTTAATCCCTCAAAAACGATATTAGGATATCCATCGATATAGGTCAGATCATTACCGCTGTAATCGTTGTTCAGCTTGTTGATCTCCTTGTAAGAATCTTTGATTTTTACAATATTGGAAGGCGAAAGATAAAGCACTAAATCAGGCCTTGTTCTTACCTGCAAAGGCAGAGACTCGATAAAAGCTTTCACATACTCGTAAGCATTGGCTGCATTGAATTTTCCAATTTTTGACACAAAAGGCGTGATGGTTTTCAACACATCGCGGAACATGAAGAGCTGATGCCTGATACCAGACTGAGCGTTCAGATAATGCCCTTTAGCTTTGATGCCGGCAATGTTTGCTGCATAAATACCATTGATAGCACCTTCGCGGTCTTCCTGTCTTGCTTTATCGGAAATTTTACCGATCAAAAATGCAATGAAAGAATGCTTGTATGGGCTGGAACCGTCAAAGTTGAAAATGGTATTCAACCAAGAATTTTCTAATTCCTGAAGTTGGTACCCTGTAAACTCCAGATCAATTTGGATTCTATAGATTCTTCTTTTCTCAGCCTCCAGGAACATCTCGAAGCCGGGCGTCCAGTCCGGTTTTCTGGCTTGGGTTACGTTGCTGATATCCATCACGGCATCAGAAACCTGATCTAAGATCCCGGATCTTTTTGGCCAGAAGACAGGCAAATCATATTTGTCTACATAAAGATCTCGCAAGAATGTCGGGTTCTGAATCTGATATTCTTTAAGGTCATTATTTAGCCTGGTGATGGTGGAGACATCTGTAAAGTCGGTTTTTGCAGCTGATTTACCCGCTGCCCTGGCGTTCCAGTTACGGCCTTCGAAAGCAAAAATTTTGCTATTAGCTTCCGGGTTTGCACCAAAGAGATGCGTAGGCGTAGAGATAGACGCTGCCAAAGCTACACCGAACAAAGCCGCTTTTACAGCACCCACCGTCTGTGGTTTTGCTTCCGGCTCAGCCATGAGTGTTTGGATAGTGGCCGCCTGCTCATTTACTTTGTTTACAACTTGCTGAGCAACACTCGCCTGAGGAGCGTCCGGCTTCTCGCCTTCTTCGTCACCGGTATTGCCTTTGAGTACAGATGCCAAAAGTTCATTAGCGGCTTGTTTTTCCGCATCTTCAGCAGCCATAATCCCCGCTTCTTCCGCAAGAATCTGATTGGCCACCTTTACAAATGCCTCATAATTTTTTCCGGTAAAGGCTGCTTTCAGATCCTCTGTCTGTTTTGCATCCAATACCAACTTTCCATCTTCCCCTTTCGGAAGATCTTTCAATCCCAGAGCGGAAAGAGCCACTGCGATTACTGCCTGAAATTTTTGTTTCAACATGGTAATTAGAATTTATAGTTATTGATTGTCGTTTAGTTCTGCCAGTGCCTGCGCCATTTCGAAGGCTTTTTTCTCGTTTCCGATACTGTCTATGAGACCTAATTCCAAAGCTTCGGGAGCAGAAAAAGTATCGGCACTTAAAATCCTGGCATCAGGTTTTAAATTAGGGCGTAGCTCTTTGACATCCGCCGCAAAAGCGTCTCGGATAGGTTTAAGTTCAGACTCCAGCCTTTTTACAAATTCTTCATCTTTGCCGGCATAGAAATCCTGCATGGCTTTATTCTTGAGCTCGGAACCCGGCGCGTTGATGACCATAATCTTGTAGCCTTCTTTTGCCATCGCTTCGCGAGGATCTACCAAGATGCAGGTAGCTCCAATAGAACCAATGCAAGGAGATATTGCGCCTTTTGCCATAATGTGGTCTGCGAGCAGGCAAGCAGTCCAGTAGTGGAGAGAACAAAGATCATTGCAGAGAACTACAATAGGTTTTTGTTTCTCGGACTGGAATTCTTTAAAAGCATTAATTGCCGGAACAGCACCGCCAGGGCCATCAATATCCAGGACGATGGCAGAGATTTTTTCGTTTTCGTTCATGGACCGAAGCGCCATCAGATAATCGTCTGCACCATAAGAACACATACCGCCGTAAGTGGTCATAGGCCCTACCATCTGGAGGTAACCGATGATTTTTTTGTCCTCCTGTTTTAGGTTTGTATAGCCCTTGTCTCCTCCTGCCATATAGGAAGCTTTGAATGCTTCGCGGTCTATAGCTTCGCCTTTATACTCTCCGGAAATAAAGCGGTTGGCAAGTTTTTCATATT
The DNA here is from genome assembly GCF_056329745.1 of Epilithonimonas sp. NCBI lineage: Bacteria > Pseudomonadati > Bacteroidota > Flavobacteriia > Flavobacteriales > Weeksellaceae > Epilithonimonas > Epilithonimonas sp. Next base: position 57,962 of record NZ_JBWEYV010000016.1, read on the forward strand.
CGACGGCGTTATCTGCGTTGATAAGCCATTTGCTGCGCATCAGGTCGAAAATGAGTGTATTGGTTTTCATCTGTAAAAATCTTGATGCAAAGATGTTTTACAGCGCAAATAAAAGTTGTGACGCAAAAAAAAAAGAGACACAGATTATAATCTGTGTCTCTCGGATGGGAGTTCAAATATTAATACACTAAAATTTAGTTCCCATATTTCCCATTTGTATAATTTCAGAACATAATTCTTCCCGGGTTAATTCTGGTGTAAATGGGATTTTGGAACGCGCATATTTTAGAATTTTAAACAGTTCGTCATCGCATAGTGCAGCGCAAAAACAATAGAGCCTAATTTTGTCCGGATCTGCAAAATACTCTTCCGGAAACTGAACCGACCCTATCCTCTTAAAGTTTTCTTTAAAATAACCATCGATGACGATATCTTTTTCATTGCCGTATTCTTGAAGTAGCGCAAAAATAGTTTCCAGATATTCCTCTTCTACTGGAAAATCTAAATATAGATCGTCTATGATTTCAAAGTAATTCAAAATAGTGTCTGAGGCGTTTTTTCAGGTTCGAGATTTCTTATATCTAAATTAACATCGTATTTCGGAAACGAAAAATCTAACACTTCCGGATCGTTTAGCCATTTGGATAAATCACCTGGGTTGAGTGCCACTGGCATTCTTTTCTTGGAATTGTGGACATCTGCCATAAGTGTATTTGCTTTGGTAGTGCAAATCGAAAATGTTGTAATGCCTTTCCAAACATTGTAAATTCCTGCCAATGCAAACGGTTGTCCGCCATTGTCCAAGTGGATGAAGTGCAATTGTTTTGTTTTTCCCTCAGGATCAGGGTTTCCGTTTTTGTCAAGCGAGCGCCATTCGTAATATCCATTGACAAGAACTAAACAACGGTTGTTGATACTGTTTTTGTAACTATTCTTTTCCGGCAATTCCTCGATGACAGCGTTAAGTGTTTTCGCTTGAAATGATCTATCTTTTGCCCAAAAAGGTAGAAGTCCCCAATCGCCTAAAATAATCTCGTTTGGATTCTGATCAGTAATTATTGGAATAGGCTTCTCAACTACTCCCTTTGCACGAAACCCCGATACTTTCTCCTGAAAATCATATTTATCAAAATTGATTTCTGCAAAAAATGTTTCTTTGAGTTGCTTTCTGGTATATTTTGTATCAACGTAATAGCACATCTCGTATTTTTTAGTAAATGTAAAAATTATTACCAAAAACCGTGCAGACAATTTTTGATACAATTTGTATCAAAAATAATTTTTGCTTGGCTACAATTTGTATCAAATTAGCAGGATGAAAATTATTGCTGATATCGTTGAACCAGTTAAGCCCGAGGATGATTTTGTCGTTGTGCAATTTCAGAAGGATCCGCTTAAACAAAAGTTCGAAGTTTACTGTAAATTTGATGCATTTGCACAAAAAATGCGGAAGTATGACGTTTGGCAGCTCTGGATCAAATTTGAAAGCGTGGAATACATCGAAAAGAAAAGCGGAAAAACTAGATACGCTACTAAATTGACGTGCCACCTTGCAAGCTTTGTGAGCGGCATAAGTAATAAGTAACATACCACCTAAAAAAGGAGGCTACTCTGTAAAGGTATTGAATTATTTTTTTTAACGAGAATGAAACTGAAAGCCACAATTAGAGAATCCGTAGAACCTGATGATAAAAGCGTTATAGTAGAATTTTTTGGCGATCCTAAAAAACAACATTTTGAAGTTCATTGCACTTTTAACCCATATGAAAAAGGCATTGAAAAGTGGGATCGATGGGAATTTACTATACGTTTAGAAACGGAAATTTTCACAGAGCCTAAAACGGGAAAAAAATCTTATTTTACCCATCTGTATTCTGATGAATCAGTTCGACTTTAGTTAAATATCAATAATTTTTTACAGAAGTTTTGTAACATTATTCCTCGTTTCGATTTTGGTTTGCCATATGTAACATAGTATTTAACGATAAATTCTATGAAGTCAATTCCGAATTTAATTTCTTCTTCTAATCCTTGTGAAAGATTAGAAAATGGTAGTGCAGCCTTTATTATTGTGAACATACAATTGGTTCTTATTTGTCCAAAAATAATATCACACCTACCTCTATGCGTTTTTGCTTATTTTGCGGAAAACTTTTCCAAAAAAAAAGCCTTCAACAATTGAAGGCTTTTTACTTATTGTAGATCTAATAAGAGATATATAATGTCATAACTATACTAAGTTATTTTTTATTTAAGGAATCTTTATTTTTACCTAAATCTGGTTTTAATTTTTGCAAATGCTCACTTGAAACTTTAACAGCTTCATTAATTTCATCATAATTTTTCTTTAACTCATTGTATCTAATCAACAAGCTATCATTAATTTTTAAAGCTTTACGATATGTTATAATATTTCCTTTAGAATCAACTGCATAAGAATATTTTGTTGTCGAATCATTAACAGTTTGAATACCTAATATTTTTGTAATTAGAGAATCTGGCTTAGCTTCCTTAATTACTGTATTGGTCTCAATTAATTTTTCCGTATACCTATCTTGATAAACTAATAGAATGATTACTCCTACTAGCGATATTAAAAGTAAAAGTAAGAAAATTAAAATCCCTCTAAAATTAGATTTTATATTATTCGTTGATTTTAATATTTCTGATGTAACATTATTGGAAATATAATCATCAGGATAAAATTTTAGACTTTCTAAAATTTTATTTATATCATCAATACTATCTGGAATAGTTTTACTTTTTTCTTTTTTCATATTCTGATATTTTGATGTTGTAGTTCTTATTTTCTATTTCAACTTTTGACATTTCTTTCTCAAGCTGAATCTCTTTTAATGCAAATTCTTTTTTAAGATCCAAAATTTCCATGTTTTTTATAATTTCAGCTGTCTTGTAACCAACACCAAATATTACACTTCCTATTGTTAAAAGAGAAATCGCAGTTCCAAAATTAGAACTAAGAAATTTAAATAAATTAAATTTCTCTTTTTTTTCAGGTATTATGTACTTTGAGCCTAATTTCATAAATATTTACAAAAATAATTTATTTTTATAAATATTTACAGTTATAATTTTAGAACTTATTCCATTGGAAATGCATCCAATCATAATTTTTTTCACGGCCAAGGGAAATAAAACCATGTTTGTAAAAAATATCAATCATTACTTTGTATTCCGGCCGGGCAAATCTGGCTGTTTTTGCGGTTTCCTTCAGTTGGTTTCTTTCCGGGTCCAAATCGATTGCCAATCCCCAGGCGTGAACTGAATAGCTGCTGCCACCTCGCATTTGCCTAAAATTGAAGCACCCTCCAAATAAATCAATTCCTAATTCTTGAATTTTGGCTAACCCGTAAACTTGCAAAAGTTCGGCAAAGATTTTTTTTAGAGGTTCGGCAATATCTCTATGACAAGTTAATTTTTTGACAGATGTCTTTTTATCCCAGGCTATACGCAAAGGAAAAGGCAAATTTATTTGTGTAAGATACCCAGTTCCGTTAGGAGTTGGTACACCAAATTTTAAAATATATTGTGATACTGTTTTCATGATTTCTTTTTTTTGAAGTAAATAAAAATGAATAATGCTATAATTGTAATAGCTCCCAGAACGATTGCGGTAATGTAAACGCCGGTTGATGTATCTGCTATTTTAACATCTTTAGCTTTCTTTTTAATGTCAGAAAAACGCTCGCTCAGATTATTATCATCAACAATATTTTGAGAAAAATTCTTTAATTTATCTGATATTGATTCTGATTGATCATCAGATTTTGAACTGGATGAATTCTTGTTTTTTGAGTGAATAACTACATCTGCATTGCCGGTTATTCGGATTGTTTGTAAAGTGTCATTTCCTGAAATCTCATGCAACTCTATAGGTTTACCAGTTTCAGCCTTTCCCTTGATTGTTATATCAGTTTCACGCTCTTTTACTTTTTCCGATTGGTCTTTTTTAGATTCAACTTTTTTTTCCTGAATCTTTTCAGTTGTTGAAATACTGTCCTTCTTAATCTCTGTTTTCTGAACCTCTTTGATAGTTTCAGATTCTTTAGCTATTTTCTTGCTCCGGCATCCCGGTAGCAGGATTAGCATCAGCAGTAGTATTAGCTTTCTCATCGTTTTGCTTTTTATAATTGTTTAATAATTCGTGTAGTACATCTTCTCTTTTTTCAAGGATTTCAAGAACCTGAACAAATGAAGCTTCTGTTTTTCTTCTAAGTTTGTCATCTGCTTTCTCGCGAACAGATTTGTATTCTGTCCAAACAATCGCAATGGTTGCCAACAATGAAACAGGTGGAATTGCAGAAATAGGAAATTCAAAGAAGTAAGTGATTGGTACAAGCGCATCGAAAATGAAAGCAAAGACAAGCATTCCAAAATATAGATTGAACTTTGCAATGCTTCTCTTATAGCCTTCCGAACTTCTAGCTTCACCTATTTGTTTTGCTTTCGATATTCCAAAGTAGAAATCGATGATCATCGCCAAAATCACGGCACTCCATAGAATGCCGATGAAAATTACTTTCATAACAATAGCGTTGTAATCCTCTTTTAAAAATTCTAGAATCATAGTTATTATTAGAATAATTGTTTCAATTTGTTGAACTGCATAGTGGTAAGCTTATCATATGCTTTTGCTGAAAAATGAAGACCATCAGTTGTCCACTTATATTTTCCTGCCACCTCGTTCGAATCTAGCCAGCCACATTCTGCATTGAAGTCAACCACAGGAATTGCATATTGCTTACATAGGTCAATACAAGATTGAAAATAATCCCTTGCGTTTTTTCCAATCGCATTTGGGTTTCTGCCACTCTGCAAAACTCCCGACATTGTATAATAATAACCACCGCTTGAGCAAAACAAAAGCGTTGCATTTGGCAGTCGTGAAAGCAAAAATTCTATTGCATATCTTAACGAACCGACAGTTGTTGTTCTATCGCTTGAAATATCCCCTATTGGTGTATTATTTTGGTAGTCATTAATACCTCCCATAAGTATTATTAAATCAGGGTTGTCAGAAACCAGAAAATTCAAAACACCGTCACGCAATATGTGATTTTCTGCACTCCCAGTGGCTATCGTGCCACCTGAAGTACCATATCTATAAACTTGTTCAGTTTTCAATTTTTCCTTGATAAAATCAATGTAGTAAGGTGATTGGTTTCCCGGAAATGTGGCGTCGTAGCCATGCGTGATGCTGTCACCAACCAGCCTAATTTTTTTACCATCAAAAGGGTGTTTTTCAGAATCACCATTGTTTTCTATATAAATATCAGATGTATAGTCATAAATTTCACTATATCCTGAAAGTCCTGAAACATTTTCTATCGAATAATCTAAGAAAAGACTTTTATTACCATTGTTAATTTGATTAGAAAATGCTGAAAATGAATTAACATCTATTTTGTAAACACTAGCATTAGGAGGCCTCGTGAGAATTATGCATGGTATAGAATTGTTATCTTTCATTATTTTTATGGAAGAAATTTTATCTTTATTACCAAATTCCTTTTGTAACCAATGCTTATACGAATCGTTAACTACCAATAAGTTACCCCTGATTTTAATGGTGCTATCTTCTTTACCTGAATTTATATTCGGAATATCGGTAAGAGTGAAAGAAAAATTAAATTCACAACCTAGGCTATAATTTATACTAGGAAAGGTGATTTTGATAAAACTGGAATACACCTGCGCCCAAGTATTAAAACTTTTAATTTTTGGAGCAAAGGCTGTAAAACCAATTTGCAAAATCTCATTTTTTCTAGAACCAACCAATAACGCCACTGGTTTCTCTATCTCACGGATAAAAGAACACAATTTTATATACGTAACGCCTTTTGGTATGGGTACAGGTTCTCCTATTTTATCAGCAGTCACCTGAAATCTTCCAGCTACGTTGTTATTGGTATCGTAAAAAATATTATAACCTGAATCTGATATTATCGAATACGGAATGATATGACTCATTCCGCGACAGTCTATTAAATCAGTAATAACACAACCATTTAATATATGTTCGTTTCCTTCAAAATCAATATATTTATTTCCAGAATCAAAGGAAATTAACTCTGCATTTTCATAGTCATCAAAATTTTTAGCTATTTGAAAATTTCTAAGTTCTTCTGTTTTCCCTGCCAATTGAGAATCCAATGGCAAAACCATTTTACTCCAATTCTCGCCGTCGAAAACTAAACCTACATAACCATCATTTAAGTCAACTATTATATTATCTTGATTAGGATATGTTCCGGAAATTTCAACAGGATAAATACCCGGAAGCCATCCTCCAGCAGGAATAGGTGTCGAGGGATTAATTGAGAATTGAAAGCCTGCAGATATTGAGCTAATCTCCTTTTTTGAAGCTTTATCAGTATTGATTAATGATAATACTTCAGCTACCTCTGTATGAGAGATCCCCTCAAACTCGGTTTCATTGGCGATCTTGTTTATTTTGCTTTGGATTTCTGTACTCATGGTTAGTCAAATTTGTTATTAAAGTATTTATCAAAGAATCGAAATTTTGAATTTTCCCAGGGCTGGAAATCTCCAAGCATATAGATCTCTTCAGAGTCGATCTCCTGCTCAAACTGGAAGGTAAACTTCCTGCCGTCTTTACTGGACTTATGGGAAGACGAAAAAACCAACGGGTTGTCGGGCGTGCCCAGAACCACAGTTGGATGATCACATTGCGGGATCATAACGATAAAGCCCTGGTGCAAATAGTTTTTGGCAAACTCCAGTGCGCTGAGCTCACAGCCTGGATGGGTACCGGTGAATTTGGTTTTGAAACCGCCTTCGTCTACATCGCCAACCGTATCATAGCTAAATTCCTGGGAATTGGGCGTAATGTATAGGCGGAAGACAAAAGCCTCACGCAGGATCCTGGGCGCATAGTTGAGCTTAACGCCGCCTGCATCCGGAGGAAACCAATAGGTGATATCATCTGCGCGGAATAGATAGGCAAACTTTGCCTGAACTGGCGCTGCGGAAGATACACGGTCTATGGCTTTTATGAGTCTCATGGTCCTGCAAAAATGCAGGAATGCCAATGCTATTGTTGTGACGCAAAAATTATTACATCTTCCGGAGATTGTTTTGGATAGAAAAACAGAGGCCCTCTTTTTTCAATTTGTAGAATAATTTACGAAGCTGGATCTGCGTAATCCCGGCTTCGAAAAGATCGTATTTGTCTATGAACTGTAAAATAGCCTGGGTAATCCGGTTTTCGTCCTCTGCCCTGGCATCTACGTAATGAAAAAAAGCTGTGCGGAACTGCTGCTCAAAGAGATGATTAACGGTGTCCACATATTCTTCCGGAAGCTTGACATAGGTTTTTCCCATGGATTCAATTTTATAGAACCTTCCTGAGGCAATAAAGCGCCGCCTGGATGATGCTTTCACATCCAGGAACATGTTGAACTTCTGTATATTCTTAACCGGATAATCAATTTTTTCGAGATGCTCCAGGACAAATTTACCTACAAACGAATAGGTATTGATATTGATAATCTTGCAGCGGAAGCCTGCAAAAAGGCGTGATTCTCCCGTCATCTCCTTCATTAGAAATGATACCAGGTGCGGGCGGAGAACAAGCGGAACAATGTTACTGTTCATCAATTGGTAGAGGAAAAATCCTTATAAGCTGAGTTGAAAATTTGCAGGTTTTAATATCTCTGCTGAACTCCACTTCCATCGGAGAGTTAAGGGAAACATCATTAGTATTCAGTCTGATCACGCCTTTGGAATTGAACGTGACTCTGATCTCTGAGAGCTTGGCAAAACGGATCTCAAAATCATCTATACCTACAAAAACCGGAAAACTAAAATCCAGTGCCACGGTATACGTGGTGCCGGCACTGGTCGATTTACTTTTCTGGGTAAGCTCGGCGGAACTGAGGGTAAAATAAACGCCATTGTACTGGACCGGTACCGGATCGCCGGTAAAGCCGTCCGGCGGAGATATCAGGAATACAGAATCATCCAGGGCAGAGACCAGTTCTATTTTCGTAACAAAACGATTGCGATATTTTCTTAAATAGTTCACTTTGACAAAGATAATAATAAAATAAACCAAATAGTGTATAATAAACCAAATAGTGTATATCCCTAAAAGGTGGGATTTTTTTTGTAAGGTTGTAAGGATGCAGACAAAGCCTTATTGATAAAGGATTTTGTCCAAAAAAAATTTTGTAAGACCGCTATTTTTGGTTTGTAAGTAATTTGTAAGAATCTCTTTTCTTACATTTTTTTTGTAAGAATTATTAAATCCTTACAAAAAAATAAAGTATCTGTAAGTCCTTACAAATCGGGGTTGATGGTAATTCCTTACAGTCTTACAAAAAATTAACTAATTAATGTGTGGGGTGTGGGGAGGATGAAAAACGCATGCCGGGCCGCGCACCTGAAGGATTTTCCGGATTGTCAAAAATCTAACTATAATACCTACCGGCTGAGAATGCCATAAAAAACCCCGACAGGGTTGCTGTCGGGGATAATTGATTGTCGTGAATTATTTTTTTTTGATTTTGAATGTTATTTACGTGGGACCTTCATAAAACATAACCATATTGTTTTGCCACTTTTCCCACTTTTATGTCCGAATAATGGCTGCTGCTCTACTAGCTTTAAAATTTGATTTACTTTTACTTGGTCCTCACTCCATTTAAAAATAAGGATTCCATAATCTTCAAGGACTCGAAAGCATTCTGCAAAGCCTTCTTTTATAAGCCTTGGCCAGTCGCTCGGCAATCTTCCATATTTTTTACCAATCCAACTACTATCGCCTGCATCCTTTAAATGAGGGGGGTCAAAAACAACTAGCTTAAAAGAGTCTTTTTCAAAAGGCATATTTGTAAAATCAGCAACTACATCAGGATTAATCTCTAAATTGCGCCCATCGCAAAGTGTATGTTTTTCTTTTCTAATGTCAATAAAAGTTGTCAAAGGATGATTTTTATCAAACCAAAACATTCTGCTCCCGCAGCAAGCATCTAAAATCAACTTATCTGATTGAATTATATTGTTCATTATTGAGTAATTATATTTTTAAATTATAGATGCCACAAGACGGGCAGCGTAGTTCCAGTTCAGTCCGGAGATCAAAATGATCACCACAGTTTGTGCAGGTTCTCCAGATCTCGTGATTAGCCTGCTTCTTTAATTTCCTATTCAGGCTGGCCACAGTTTCCGGTTCCGGAGGAAATGCCGGCTTTTGAAAGCCGGCGATAAAATCCCGGAGCTGTTTGGGCTTAGCTGTAAATGTTTTCATCTACTGGTGGTTGCTCTGCTTTTCTAATGACCTCAATATTCCAGACCACGAAGTCCTGGGCAAATTTTGCCTCGCCTTGGTAATCGAAATACCGTCCCTGGATGTCGCCGGTTACCTTTACATAATCGCCGACTTTAGGATTTATATTAGTCAGTAGATCTGTTTTGTGACCTTGTAAAGTTACTTTGTTAAAATTCGGGTATTCTTTGCCCTGGTAGATCGATTTTCTGTCCAGGATAATCTCAGCCACTTTAAAATCGTTGGCTTTGGTTTGGATTGCGCCTACGGCGTGTACGGTTCCTTGTAATTCCATTTTATAAATTTTTGTTGTTAATGTTTATTTTTTGCTAAAATTAATTCCCGTTGGAAAGCTATGCGGCGGTTGAGCATGCAGGTTACAACTGCGAAGCCTTTTTGCTGTAAGCTTATCAACCTGAGGTTGAACCGGCAGAGCTCATCCATATCTTCAATATATTTCACAAATCGGAAATAATGATTGGGTGCGGAAAAGACTTTCTTTAGATCCTCAGAGAAAACGATATCGCCCTGTTCTTCTAAACTTTGATATAGATTGATAAGTCTATGATGGTCTTCAATACTTTGTGTTTCCCAGATTAGCCTGGTAAGAAGCTGTGGTGTGTATGCTGGCTTTATCATATCAATAGACTTTATCACCTGGGAAAACAAGCGGCTGAAAAGCCAGGACATTGGCCATCCAAAACCTTCTATCTACGTCCGGAGAAGACGAGGGATATTTGGTTATTAATTTTTTCTTTGGATTTGCCCGGATTATTGTAAAGTAATATCCATCTTCTGTCGGCAAGTCCGATTCTGAAGTAATGTTTTTCCAGCCATTGTTATCTTCGATGCCTGATAGGGACGTCGGCCTTTTAAAATAACAATATTTAGGATTGTACGGATTGTAAATATCTAAACTTAATCCAAGAAGTCGTTTTGAATTACCGACATCTCCGTACAATTCTTTGCTATTGAGCCATCCGTTCTCATCTACATAATCCTTAACAGCTTCCCAATGTTCGCCGTATGCTTGTTTTATTTTCTCTTGTTTTGTCATAGCTTTTTAAAATTTTAATCGTTATTTTTTGTTTTATTAAGTTTCTTCTACGGGATAAACTTCAACCCAAGGGAAATTTCCTGCTATTCTACCACTTTGAATTCTTACTGATTCTATCCAATTTTCATCAACTGTGCGAAGAACTTTGAAAATACCAACGTCATCAAGGTTATGTTTGAAAGTATCACCAATATTCAGTTTTTTTAATTGCACCTTTTTAGGAGTTTTATTGTCTTCTATATCTTCATCATCAACATCTGAACTCAACATTACATTCCAAGCTCCACCAACGTAAACTTTTTCTAAAAGTTGCTCAATAAAAATTCCGGGAGATACATCAAGAAATATTTTATAGCTTTCATACTCTTTAGGAATCAGATCCAATTTTCTTTTTAAGTCTTTTACTGTCATAGGTTTTAAAATATTAATTGTTATAAAAATCCAAATGCTGATGCTGCAGCTTCGCCAATATCTAACAAATCACCTTCGGAATCTTCTTCGTAATATTTAGAGATTTTTTCCTGCAGTTTATCCCATTTATCAGCTTTTATTTTATTTTCAACCTCTAAATATTCTGAGTTAGGACGTCGAATAATGATTTCAAACTCCGGTTCATTATCTTTTGTAATGGTTTTTATAAATCCCCTGGTTTTCTTAGGAAAATCCTGGCCATCACAACACCAGTTTATCAATGCATGAATAAACTTTTGGTCAACTTCTTTTTTAACAATCCACTCATCACCTTTTGAAAACCCGATATACGTGGTATTAGTTAATGGTGATATCCCAAAGTCTAAAGATTTGAATATCTTGTTTGTAATTTCTTCAAAAACATCATAGCTAATGTTCCATTTGTCGCAAAGCGCCCCTTCTGTAATATCATAATCGCTTTCTGAATTTTCAATTTTTAATAGAAAATCTGCTAATTCCTGTACTTCGTACTGTTCTAATTTTTCTGTCATAGGTTTTAAAATTTTAAATGTTTTCTTCTTTGCTAAAAAATTCTTGAGTTTCTGTGAATAGTTGATCTAAAGCGTTTACGGAATCATCTTCGGATATTTCTGATATTTCAAACAGAAAGAGAGTTAACAGCTGCCCAAATCCTGCGTAAAAGGCTCGCCTTAGTTCAATATATTGCACATCCGGCATCTCTGATTGTTTGAGATTCATTTTCTCCAGATACAGTTCAAATTGCTGTTGGATCTGTGGTTTTTCTCCTTGCATAATTTATTTTTTTATTGGTTTCACTTTATTTTCTTCTACAAATACGTAGTTATTTTTCGGCATTACCAGGATCTCAATTTTGCCGGCATGTTTCTTTTCGTAAGCTTCCAGATGATTGTAATCGTCCGGAATATCCTGGTAGATCCCAAGGACTTTGGAGGCGGGCAGATCGCCACAATCGTAGATAAATCCCACCTTCCTATTTCCCCGGTAGGTGATCACTACCACTTCCCCACTCGCTTTGATCTGGACACCAATGGCATCCAAATTCGCGAAGATCAACTGATAGCTGATATATCCGAAAGACTTCATGAGATCGGCCTTTAAAAGCGGTATTTCTGCCCTAGTCATACAATCCTTTTTCTGTGGTTTCTTCGTCTTCAGATTCGTCATTCGTTTTGATATAGAAGTGCTCTTCTGTGGTAGACTCTCCGGTTCCGGACTTATACCACTTCATGAACCTGCCTTCCTTGTCTTTTTTCTCGCCTTCTACATCCGGGCAGAAGCTGTGGCCTTTGAGTTCGCAAAACTGTTTTACCCGTTTTTTGAACAATGCACTGCTGGTCCCAGCGACGGATTTATTATAAGCCTGAAGGTTTTCCAAAGCTTCTTTTTTCACGAAGAATTCATTCATCCGGGTGCGGAAATAATCCTCTGCCCATTCCAGGAAGACAGGCCCCATTTCGGAGATCAGGTTTCGTTTTTTGATATTGCCGGTTGGCGCGCCTATTTTGCTTTTGTGGCTCAGGTAAAACTGCAGGCACTGAACAGAAAAATTGATGAACAGATTCCATTGCACCGAATCCCACTCGCTGAAAAACTGATGGCCGAAATCGTCTTTTGGTTCTCGTTTTTTATATTCTTCGTTTTCACCATGATACCAGTCCGAAAAGGCTGCAAACAGAATCCTTTCTGTGGTAGAAGTATCCAAACCGACAGGCGCGTAATTGGTAGAAATAGCAATCTTCGGCGACTCATAAAACGGAATAGTGTACGGTGTACCATTTTTTGGGTTAACGTTCATATCCCCGGTTACATCGGTGAACAGTTGCTGGAACGGTAAGCGCTTATCGGCATCATCGTACAGGATATAATCTGTATGGTTGGTAACACCATCGTAGAGGAAATCATTATCCAACAAGCCTTTTTTCCGGCCATTCATATACTTAGAATTCATCCAAAGTCGGATCGCTTTATCTGCCAAAAGTGATTTCCCGGTACGGCCATGAGATTGGTTGTCATCTACCACCTCGTTATCCATGAGGTAAAAAACCCAGGCTTTTGTAGGATCTTTATAACGGTGCAGCATATAGCCGTAGGAATATATTTTATTAATGAAGTGCAGCTCCTGCTCATACACCTGGTCATCATCCAATCCGGTAAGGCTGCCCTCAGTCTTATATTTGTCCAGGATAAATTTATTTTCGTTCAGATAATCTTCACGCTGTCCTTTTGGCAAATCCTTGATTTCATCTTTCCAAAACACCCGGCTGGCGTTGATGAGATAGTTCATAAACTCGCAATCCTTCCGGTGGATAGTCAAATCAAAATTATTGCTGTCATCTTTCGTAATCGAAAAAAAAGGTTTGCCAGGGACAATTTTCCCATCTACACGGTAGTGCGCCTCTATTTTAATTTTGGAAGAATCCAGATCCTGACGGGTTTGTTTTTTGATCACATTGTTTAGGATATCTTTTTCCATCACATATCGGGAGTAGCCTTTGGTAATCTCAATCACTTCATCTTTATTAACTTCCCAAATAAATTTGTCGAAGAAAAAGAACTGTGATGACGGCGTATAATCGGTAAAATCAAAATCCCGGGTAGGCAGGTTGACCAGCTTCTTATCCGACACAGCCTCGGAACCGATGAGCATATTCAGCAGCTCGTCCGGAAACGCCCGCAAACCTTTTTCCTGTTGTTTATTATCCAGGAAGAAGTTGAAGAAGTCTTTGATCTCCTGAGCCGTGACTTCGCGCAGGATATGTTTATCCTGATGCACGAAGTAGTAACCGTCTTTCCGGGTTTCATCTTTGATCCTGGAGAAACCATTCAGCTTAAGAAAATTAAACGCATTCTTATAGTTGATGTTATAGGTTGTTTTGTTGGAATTCTTAGAATAGGATTCCGTCCAGAATTTACCCGGGCGTGCCAGTTCCAAAAACCGGCTGACTTTGGTCCTCAGTTCTTTCTGCTCTTTGTCATCAAACTTGGCATTGGACTTCATAAAGTCAGTAAAGTCTTTCATCGGGTTTCCGCGGAAATCTTTTTTCTTGGTCAGAGATTCCGGAAGCCAGGCTGTATTAATTTCCAGATGCTCCAATGCCAGTTTTTTACCGGCATCGAATCCGGTAGGATCCAGATCCGGAACATTGACAACGCTTTTGGCATACTTCAACAGGAGATTAATTTGAGATTCGGTAATAGCAGCTGTCTCGGAATTAAACCAGACCACAGCCTCACCACAGGATGCCATGTTAAGAGAATCTCTGTCTCCGGAACAGATCACTACGCGGTGCACTTTGTTTGGCCTTTCTATCTGCACCGTTTCTTTGGTGTCGGGATCTATCGATTCCTCAATGAGTGGCGCACCAACTTTTTTAAGGTTTTCTAATCCGAAAATATGCTGCTTTGGTTTTTTGCCCAGATAGGAAAAGCGGTATTTTTTATCGGAAGATTTTGGTTGGTAGATCTTAAGCCACTGACGTTCCGGCGCCGGCGCTTCTACCTTCACGTTTTTATTTTTACCCTGCAGACTGAGTTTGGGTTTGCCACCGCCCTCAGTGACGATAAATGCAAAAATCGGATAAGTGTCGGAAGATTCTACAGTGTAAACGTCGCACAGTTCTTTTTGCGTGAGCTCGCTTGATTTGAGCCAAGAATAAGATGCTAAGGAATAGAGGCCATACCTTTGGCAAATATCCTGGGTAACCAACGGACCCAGAACCTCCAGTTCGTACTCTGTAAAATCTTTGGTCTCGAAGGTGAAACCGTCGTCATTCAGTTCGCCGCCATCTTTGTAAAATTGTGTGTAGGATCTTTTGGAAATGTTTTTGACCGCCACTTTATTCTGATCAATCAGGCCGAGTTCTTTACCGAGCTCAAGCAACGCCTCGAAATAAGTACGGTCTGTATAATGCGCGAAAATGTGGATGGCGTGCTTAGAATCCCGGAAGAACCCGCTGGCATCACCCCAATCTTTTACAAACCAAACGCCTTCTTTTTTGGAAAGGTTAGCACTCTCGGTACCTTCTTTCCGGATTTTGAAATGTTTGTTGACATCCTTGATATCGAGGAAACGCATGATGATATCCAGGCCGCCATTGGTTGCGGAAAATATCTGATGTTGATCTATTGGGAATTTGGACATAAGAATTTAGTTTTTGGGCTCAAATAATTCAATATGTCTAATCTTCAAGAACGAGTACAAACGGCTCATTGCATTAAGATTCATAAAACTTTCATCTCTTATTAATTTATTAAACCAATAAAATTGAAAGATTTCGTTTTTCTCAACAGCTTTAATTAAACTTTTCTTAAATGCTTCTAATTGGAAATCGTCCTTTAAGAACCTCAATCGTGTATAATCAGCATGACCACAAATAGTTAATAATAAATAATCATCTAAAATTTCTCCCCTATACAATACAACGAACCACGTAGGCCATTCTGCTATACCAGATTTTAAAAACATTGATTCTATAACTTTTAAACCTTTATCATAAGGGAAAATATTTTCCACTAATTTTTCAATATTTAATTCTTCAATTTTTTTCATAATTATTTAAGTTCTGAAAAGAATAATGGCTGTATGATAAAGCCAAATTCTTGTATTAGTATTTTTACTTCTGCTATGTTGGAAATATCTTTGGTGATATCTGTATAGATTATCCTGGAGCGATTAGGAAAACTACCCCCCCCCCAATTTCTTCCGGAGCCGATAAGCGGCGTTGTATTTTCGCCTGAGTTTATCTATTGTGGCCATTCTGTAGGTTTTTCGATTACTTTAAAATCATACACCCAAACCCACGGATTAGCTTTCCAAGATTCTGCACCATTTATTCTTTTCCAAAGTGCTGCAAAAAGGTAAGTTGCTGGTTGTTCTGGATTCATTCCCTCAGCTATTGCATCTTCTTCAGAAATATCCCACAAACGTTCACAACGCACATTGGTTACTTCTAAAAATATTCTGGCAGCTTCTTTTGGCATGTGGATGGATGGTTTCCACTTAACTCTGGATTCAGCTCCTGATATGTGATCTTCGATATATTTTTGTTTATACCAAAATGGCTCGTCTAGATCATCAGAATATTGAAAAATTTCTCTTACCCAAAGGATGTCGCCTTTAATAAATTTAGGTTTACAATCTCTATACTTTTCTTCAGGGCTTTTAAATACAGCTATATTTTTATCCCAACCTAGAAAAATGTAGTTTTCAGGATCTTGGTTTGGAATTTCTAATCCTTGAGTTCGGCGTGTCATTCTTTTCCTACCTTCCAAATTAGCTTGGACCATTTCGGTGGAAAAAAGGATTGGTTTGTATATTGACTTCATTTATTAATCTTTAAGGATTTTCACTGTTACTTTTTCAGTCTCTCCATTCATGCTGACAAAGCATTTGGAAAGATCAAATTTTCGGCTAGCCATCTTCCAAGCGGAAAATGAATATTTATATATCTTTTTCATACTACCAGTGGGTTTTGATTAATGGTTTGTTTTTGAAAACCAAGCCTATTTTTAAGATGATTGTTTTCATAAATTGAAATTAAAAGGTGCGCCGCCTCAAACTCAGCGCACCAGGTTAAAAGAAAGATCACAACAGCCCCTCGAACATGAGTGCGAGTACAGCGTGCTGCTTAGTCATTAGTCCTAACTTTTGATATAGGTTTGTTTTTTTCACGTTAAAGGTTCCCAGGGGATATCCTAATTTTTCTGCTATACTGGCATTGGTACCATCACCACTTACTTCCTTCAGGATTTCCAGTTCTTCTGGGCTTATTTCTTCGCCATTAATCACTGCTGGTTTACAAATAATGTTTTCGCCGGCGCAGCTGCCACGCAGTGAGCAATAAACATAATCGGACGTAACTTCATCATCATTAAAGTCTGCAAAGAAATTGAGCGCGCCAAAACGGCATCTAGCTAATGTCTTTTGCTTCAAACGTTCGTCATCTCCATGCCACTGTTGCAGGATTTTTTTTAGGTCTTCGTCTGTGGCGATGATTTGCGCTAATTCGGGATGATTTTCTACATCATCAAAATTTCTGATGGTCCCATTGTGGATTTTCATCACCTGGGATCCGCTGTTGAAATACTCTTTTGATCCGTCGAGCATTCCAGGATAAATTCTTGTCATAGGTTAAAAATTTTATGCTTTTTCTTTTTCGGCTTTATGCCTCTGGGCAACGAGGTATAAGGCGTTGATAATAGAATAGTTGTTAATTCTATCTTTTTTTACCTGTCTGATGTATGACAGGTCAACTTTTTCATTATCAGGTAACAGATTCCACGTTTCACGGGAATATTTCTCTGGTAGATTTTCCGAGATAAAATCGAATGCATCTGATATATTCAAATGAATATTCGCCACTGTATTATTTTTATTTAATTTTGCCATCGTAAGAGATTACTAACGTGAGACAAATTTAAACCAAATAGTTTAATATTAAACTCATTGGTGTAATTATTTTAAACCAAACAGTGTAACATTATGAAAATCAATGAGAAAATTTTAAAGTATTTTGAAGATCAAGGTATTTCAAAAACTGAAATTGCAGAAAGTTACGGCGGCTCTGCTCAAAATGTTTGGAATATTCTTAATAGGGAAAGCGGTAAAGTTCCTCTTGAATTTTTGGTGTGGGTTGCAGAAAACCACCCTGACTTGGATCTTAACAGCGTCCTGAGAAAAAGTGATCAAAATTACACCGTGCATGAAGATCATGCTGTATATGTAAAACCGCAGGATATAAAGCAGAAAATCATGGAAGAAATTACTGTTATTTTAGATAAGTATTTATAATGCCCGACACAATCCTGACACAACAAATTTTTAATTAATTGATAATCAGTCAATATTTTATGTCAATGTATTTCGGTCCTGGGTACAAAAAATCTTCTACAACTTCGGTTGATAGAGGATTTTTATTTTAAGGGTGATGGTTTTCCTGTTTCTGGTGGTATGTTTCATGGCAATTTTCCTGTTCCGGGTAAGAAAGACTTTTTAACAAGGATATCATTATCCTGAACTTTCGCGGTTTCGAAAACGTGGATTTTTTAATTAAACGTTATTTATTTAATTTTCTGTAAACTTCTGATAATTGATTTTTGTTTAATTTAATTGTAGGAGAAATTAAATTGACGCTTTTCTTTGTTGCTATTTCATAGTCAGTTTCTTTATTTAATCCTATTTGCAAATAAGTTCCTTTTTCTGAGTAATTATTTTGAGTTAAATTAAAGGTTATTTCTTTATCATCAGAAAATCTTTCATCAACCTGCCAATACATTTTATATAAAAATCTATTTTTTGTATTACTAATTAATGTTTTGCTATATCTTGTTTCGTCGCTTTTTGTTTCTTTTACAGAATTTAAGATACCATTCTTTGTATATAAATAAGAAATATCCCAATTGTTTATAATACTTTCATTTTGAGAATCTATGGTTGTCATCTTTGCCTTTAAAATTCTGAAATTTTGTTTTTGATATTTTGTTTTTGATGCTATATATTTCAAATCACTTAACTTATAAATATCTTCTTGTAAAAAATCATCTAATAAATCTACTAATTCTGAAATGTTCAAATTTTTCTTTAAATAAGAGTAATACGATTGATTCAAAAAATATGAACTTTTGTTAATGTTAATACTTTTCAATTTGTCATTAAACATTATCTTCAAATTCTTATTAAGATTATCATTGCTTTTAATTATTAAATCAAATTTATCAGATGAGATTTTTTTTAATATGTATGAATTGTAATCCGCATCGTCAGAATTTATAAGATCATTTCCTTTGTACACCCAGACCGTATCTTTCTCATTTTTAAATGAATAAATATAATAGAAAATGGTAAGTGGATCTTCATTTTTAATGACTTTATCTCCACTTCTTATTTCTAATGTTCGGTTGTCTTCTCTAAACCCAAGAATTGTTACTGATTGGCAAAAAGAAAAAATGGGAAGAAAAAAAACTATTCTAATTAAATATTTTAAAATCATAACTTTATTTAAGTAATTTAGTGGGTGTAATTTTCCAAAAAATGCTTTTTCCAGCAGAAATTGTTCCTGAAATTCCGTTTGTAGTTTTTACTCCTGTATCGTAATAGAAATTTCCGGTTGTCCAATTATTTTTGTCTTTAAATTCTGCTGCAGGAATTGAATATTTTATTTTCGAAGGAACTTGTACTTCTTCAAAAGTCGGTTTTCCGTCTTTTCCCAAGACAGGTTTCCCATCCTTTCCTTTTATAATTTTTTTTACTTTCTTTTTTATATGTTCATGAGTCCCATGATCATTTTTTTCATCATGTTTTCCTTTATCTCCATATCTTGCTGAGCTCTCGTTGGCAGCTAAAAAAGAGTCGTACACATCATTAGGAATTTCAATAAATTTATATTCGTCAAATTTATTTTGTCCTAATTTATTATATGGATTTTGTTCTGAATTTCCCCACGCTAAAAAATCTGTACCATCCCAATATTCTGCTCCTTTTGTAATGTCCTCTTCTTTCTGAATAACAGAAATAACAGCTTTCCTTGAAAGATTATTTTTGTTTTCGTTTGTTAATGGCATTTCTTTTTTAACAGGAACCGATGAATAGGAAGATGCTAATATACTTCTCCATGATTTTCCACCTTTTACAGAACGATTATGACTTGTAAATGCAATACATTTTAATTCTTTCAAATCTTCCTCTCCAGCTTCCATTTTTATAACGTATGAAATATACCGAAAATCTGAATGACTAACATATGTTGTTAAGTGTAAAGCAGTTTTGTTAATTTGCAACCATTTTTTATCTTTTTTAGCATTTTCATATTCATTTTTCGTAGTCAAATAAACTCGTAAACTATTTTCCACACCTCCGATATATTCACCCTCTTTTGTATAATATACATATTCTGTATTATCTTCAGGAACAGGTGCTCCCATTGTATCAATACTTTCAGGGACATTGATCTGCCCAGAATCTACAAATTCTATTTTTCCAGTTTCTGGTGGGATATTTCCTGGTAATTTTCCTGTTCCAGGTAAAAAGGATTTTTTTAGTAAAACATCATTATCCTGCACTTTCGCAGTTCCAAAATCTTGCCACGATGTAAGCGCAAGCATCTGAAAACCATCGTAAAAAGTGAAGTTCGGGATTTGCTTTTCTACAATCGTTCCTGTTAATTTACCTTGTGTGGTAGGAACATCATTTAAAACTTTAAATTCGCCTAAATGTGCATTGAATTTTATTTTTGCACCATGTACTGCTAATAAAAGTCCTTCTTCCGTGCTGTCTTTTTCTTCATTTTCGACACGTTTTTCTTCCATTTTCGCACTGTTTTCTTCTTGTAGAGAAGTAGCAGTTGATTGAGTATTGTCGTTTTCCGTTACCCTATCCATAATAATGAATGTTTTAGATGATACTCTCGTTTTTTTATTTCTATAAACGCCTCTACAAAATTACCTTTGTTTATAAAATTGATTCCCTTGAAATACATTACATCCGATTGTTCTATATCTTTTGCTGTAATTGTTTGGTTAATTTTTTCACCCTTTTTCGTTGAGGTCATTATTTCTGTGTAACCTTCTTTTGTTTTCCTTTCTCTTTTGCCTTCAGAAACTGTCCATAAACCGTTGAACAATAATCCGAACATCTTATATTCTTGCAAAAACTCTATCAACGATTCTTCATTTTCAAGCAGTGTACTCATTTGGTTAAAATAATTCTCCACAGCGTTTCCTTGATGTAAACCGGATAATTTTGTTCTAATTTTAATCCATCTTAAAGTAAGAAATGTAAGATTATCAACATTGACAATGTTTCCGTCCATATCTATTGTAAGAATCAGCTCATCAAATAAATAACTTAATTGTTTAACTAACTTTCCCATCGCATTGTCGTCATTAGAAAAATCAAATTCGGTAACTAATATTTGAACTTTAAAATAATTATTCTCTTTTCCTAAATCATATACTTCAACTGCTCTTACATATTTTTTTTCTCTACTGTAAGAAGATTCAGGATTAGAAATAATAATTGTTTCTAACCTATACGTTTTGCCTAAATTTTTTAAAATTTTTTCCAATATTCCACTGTATAAAAACTTAAAATTCCATTCTTTTTCTTCCTTCGTTTGGTTTATAAGCCAATGTATCGAAGAGACTATTCAGTTTTGCAGATCTGTGAAGGTATCTATTTCTTAATCTTCCTAACAAATAATCAGATTTATAAGCGGTTACTACTACTTCTTCAATCTGATAAGTATCATTTTCTTCCTCAGCAGAAGTTTCTACGATTGGCACTTCATTTTCTTCTGGTTCTGGGTTGTCATTAGTATCTTCATAATTAAAATTTCTTTTGAGAGTCCAGCTTTCATTATTATCGATAAGGTGTTCTTTAAGATAGGTTTTAACATCATCTAAAAAAGAATCATTAAGTGAATAATCTGTCATTATTTTTGAATAAAAAAGATATTTTTCATTTTCATTTAGAAAAGGCAATGCATAATCACACATAAAATGAAGCGGAATAAAGCTGTAACCGCGATAAAGGTATCGAGTACCCGAAAGGACATTTGAGCTACCATAAATATTACGATAATTGAGTTTTTTACTGATTTTTAATTGTTCTTTTTTAAACCATCCTTGCTCAATTAATTCATTTCTAAAATCATGTAGTGAACTTGATAAATATGCCGTCTCTAACCACACATGCTCTTTCTCAGTAACACCTTCTATAGGATCAGGTTGGTCGTCTTGACTAATTTCATCTGCAGATAAAGCATCGTGATTGTAGCTGCCACCAACATCACTGTGAACTCCTGGAAAGTTTTTTTCAATTCCGTTATGAAGTTTCACTGGTAAAAATCTTGTAAGTGAGAAATTTTCTCTATGCTCATCTGCTGCAGTGAAATGAACAGCTTTTTTAGGAGAACCTAATTCATGCAAATGCAATTGTCCTATTTTTTTCTTGAAATTCGGAAGTAAGCCAACTGTAGGATTAGGGTCATAAGATGCAACCGTATCATAAATACCAATGAAACGCACGATAATTGTCATATCATCAACAATATCCCGAGGAATTCCTGCTTGTAAAAGACTTGTCCCCAAATGACCAAATTTTGGAAGTAAGCCTTCTTTTATCCAGCTTTTTTCAACACCAGTAAATTCACTTTCTTCGTGATCTGTTTCTATTCTTTGAGCACCTTGTACTGGTGGGAAATAGGACTTTGGTGCATAAGCTGCCATTTGAAGATTGTATGCAAAATTTCTTGCCGCTGCTGCTCCACGACTAAACCCGAAAATATCAATGGTGAGTTCAATTTCTTTTAATTTTTTCTTATTATCGCTAGAATCTCTTGCTTTTTTTACTTTTTCAGCCAAAGTTTTACACCCATTTCTTACTTTACTTATTATTCCTGTGGTGCCTTTTCCGTATTTATAACCATCACCTACATCGTCTTTTTTATCTATCGTTCCTATGCCTTCTATATATAATGAATAAGTTTTTCTGTTAGTGCACATATATTTTCTTGCAACATTGGTAAAATCATTTCCAAAGCTATTATCTTCTTTTGCATACTTTTTATAAATTTTCCGCTCATCTTCTGTTGCAGAAATATATTGAAATTCACCTTTTTTCTCTACTTTTTTGCGAATTTCAGTGTTTTTCAGATTATTCAAAGTGCCATCGAAAAACACTCCAAAAGAAAGCTTTAAAGTTCCTGTTAGATCTGGTAATGGATTGCCTGTATTGTAAACAAAAGTTTTGCCCATGATATATAAATTAATTTCTAATTAATTGTGGTTTTATTTTTTTTCAGCCAAATCTGCTTATCTCCGTTTATTAATTGTACCGAAGCTGAGGTTTTTGGAATATTTACTCGAATTAAGATTCTTGTATCTTTACTTTCTTTACCTATATTTTCAAACGCTTTTACAATTTCTTGCTCGTCAAAAACTATTGCCCCTTCATAAATATCTTTGTCTTCATGCCAACTAAAATATATTTTGCGAGGAATTCCCTTTGCTTTAATAGCATTCCATTTTAGTTCCTCGGGAATAATTTTATAGGTTTTTATTTGTCTATCACCAAACAGAAATTCAGTTTCTCCATTTAAAGAATAATAGTCAACTTCATCTGTGATTCCATTATTAGGTAATTCAAAATCTACATTCCAATTATATCTTTGTCTGTAAGTATCCCATAATCCATAAGGAATAGGTTTACCTTCATTGGCTTTTACGATGTCTAAAGGAACAATATCAAATTCATACATTATTTTTCTTTGGTACTCAGGATCAAACATATTTTTTTGCGGACCAGGACTTAATCCGTTGATTTCTTCTTGTGGGATGACTACTTTTTTACCTTCATATCTGCCAATTTCCACTTGCCTTCCTGCTCCTGAAAGCCAAACGACAACCACACCTCCTGGTGCAAAGCCTACAATAATCTGGTTATAGTTTTCTTTCCTTGGATTTGGATTATCACCATCAGAAGGAGTAAAATATCCATCACGGAAAAGATTCAGCATTTTTTCGTAATCAATAGCCGTATCTATTTCATAAAATGTTTTTTCTGCATAAGAAATCCAAATTACATGCAGATGTTTTGGGATATATTTTATGCCATTGCTCATTCCTCTGTTCGCATCTCCCCAAGATCCACTTGTAGTCCCACTAAATAAACTTGTGAATTCTCCGTTGGCAGATTGTAATCCCCCACGATAAACGTCAATTGGATAGCCTAAAGGAGCTGAAGTTGCGTCAACCCATTCATATTTTGTCATAGTTTGATTTTTTTTGTTTTCATTCTTTTCTTGACACGATATTTGTGTGAAGAAAAGAATGCTTAATAGATATTGCAGTAATTTTTTCATGATAGTAGATTTTTTATACATAAAATACTCCAATCTCTAAATGAAGTTCATTAACTAATAGTTTAGAATTGCCTGTATTGTAAACAAAAATTTTTCCCATAATTTAACGATTAATAAGTGAATTTTGTTTTTCCAACAAGTATTTTTTCGGTTTTCAGCATAATCTGCTTTTCACCATTTATCAATTGTACAGAAGCTGAGGTTTTTGGAACATTCACACGAACTTGCACAACTATATTTCCAGAAGAATTGTCTTTTGATATTTCTTTGAATGCAGAAAATACTGTGTCTTCATCAAATTTGATTTGACAATAATATCTATTACCATCTAGCCAAGTTATATTTATTCCACTCGGAACAGAAAGTCTATTTACCGTTGTAGATTTCAAATAATCTGGAATTATTTTTGAATAGTCTCTAATTTGAGTTTCTCCAAATAAATTTTCATTTTCTCCATTGTAATGAAAATAAAAAACTTCTTTTAACAACCCATTATCTGGAAGTTTAACATTAAGACTCCAATTATATTTTTGTCTGTAAGTATCCCACAATCCATAAGGAATAGGTTTACCTTCATTGGCTTTTACGATGTCTAAAGGAACAATATCAAATTCATACATTATTTTTCTTTGATACTCGGGATCAAACATGTTTTTTTGCGGACCAGGACTTAATCCGTTGATTTCTTCTTGTGGGATTACTACTTTTTTACCTTCGTATCTGCCAATTTCTACCTGTCTACCTGCTCCTGAAAGCCAAACCACAACCACACCTCCCGGTGCAAATCCTACAATTATCTGGTTATAGTTTTCTTTCCTTGGGTATGGATTGTCATTACTCATAGATGGCACAAAATACCCCTCACGAAAAAGACCCAGCATTTTTTCGTAATCAATATTTGTATCCACTTCATAAAATATTTTTTCTGCATAGGAAACCCAAACTACATGCAGATGGTTTGGGATATATTTTATGCCATTGCTCATTCCTCTACCAGCACTTCCCCATCCATGATTTCCTGACGTTGTGCCTAAATATAAACTTGTAAAACTGCCATCAGCAGATTCTAATCCTCCGCGATACACGTCTATTGGATAGCCTAAAGCAGCTGAAGTTGCTTCAACCCATTCATATTTTGTCATAGCTTGATTTTTTTTATTTTCTTTATTTTCTTGACACGATATTTGTGTGAAGAAAAGAATGCTTAATAGATATTGCAGTAGTTTTTTCATGTTAGTAGATTTTTCATACATAAAAAACATCAATTCCCAAATGAAGTTCATCATTCAAAACTTTAGAATTGCCAATGTTAAATACAAGTGTTTTTCCCATGATTTAAAAAATTGGTAAGTAATCTGATTTCTAATTAATTGTTATTTTATTATTTTTCAGCCAAATCTGCTTATCTCCGTTTATTAATTGTACCGAAGCAGAGGTTTTTGGAATATTTACGCGAATTAAGATTTTAATCTCTTTACTTTCTTTATCTATACTTTCAAACGCGTTTACAATTTCTTGCTCGTCAAAAACTATTGCACCTTCATAAATATATTTGTCTTCAAACCAACTAAAATATATTTTGCGAGGAATTCCCTTTGATTTAATAGCATTCCACTTTAGTTCATCAGGAATAATTTGGTAGGTTTTTATTTGTCTATCGCCAAACAGAAATTCAGTTTCTCCATTTAATGAATAATAGTCAACTTCATCTGTGATTGCGTTATTAGGTAATTCAAAATCTACATTCCAGTTATATCTTTGTCTGTAAGTGTCCCACAATCCATAAGGAATAGGTTTACCTTCATTGGCTTTTACGATGTCTAAAGGAACAATATCAAATTCATACATTATTTTTCTTTGGTACTCAGGATCAAACATATTTTTTTGCGGACCAGGACTTAATCCGTTGATTTCTTCTTGTGGGATGACTACTTTTTTACCTTCATATCTGCCAATTTCCACTTGCCTTCCTGCTCCTGAAAGCCAAACGACAACCACACCTCCTGGTGCAAAGCCTACAATAATCTGGTTATAGTTTTCTTTCCTTGGATTTGGATTATCACCATCAGAAGGGGTAAAATATCCTTCGCGGAAAAGATCGAGCATTTTTTCGTAATCAATAGCTGTATCTATTTCGTAAAATGTTTTTTCTGCATAAGAAATCCATATCACATGCAAATGGTTTGGGATAGATTTTACACCGTTGCTCATTCCTCTAGCAGCACTTCCCCATCCATGATTTCCTGAGGTTGTTCCTACATATAAACTTGTAAAACCTCCATCTGCAGATTCTAATCCACCTCGATAAACGTCTATTGGATATCCTAATGAAGCAGATGTCGCCTCAACCCATTCATATTTTGTCATAGCTTGATTTTTTTTATTTTCATTCTTTTCTTGACACGATATTTGTGTGAAGAAAAGAATGCTTAATAGATATTGCAGTAGTTTTTTCATCTTAGTAGATTTTTCATACATAAAATGCTCCAATCTCTAAATGAAGTTCATAAACTAATAGTTTAGGATTGCCTGTATTGTAAACAAAAGATTTTCCCATAATTTTAATAGGTATATTTAGTTTTACGTACCATGATTTCGTTGTTTTTCAACAAAATATGCTTATCTCCGTTTGTCAATTGTACCGAAGCTGAGGTTTTTGGAATATTCACACGAACTCGTAATTCAATTTTATCTTTACTATTAGATGAAGTAATTTCTTTAAAAGCTGAAAGAATTTCTTCTTCATTAAATTTAATTTCACAGTAGTATCTGTTTTCATCTAACCAAGAAAAATCGAGTTTGCTTGGAATATTTCTTTTTTGAAGAGTATTATATCTAACATTATCTGAGATTATTTTAGGATATTTTTGAATTAATGTTTCTCCAAAAAGTTCCTCCCAATTACCATTTAGAAAATGAATCCCAATGTCTTTGTTTTGTGCATCATCAAGTAATTCTGTCACTAATATCCAATTATATGTTTGTCTGTAAGTATCCCACAATCCATAAGGAATTGGTTTACCTTCATTGGCTTTTACGATGTCTAAAGGAATAATTAACAATAGAAAAAAAACAAAAATCTAATCTAGAAATTTTACCATTAATATTGAGAGCATTTCTCCAGTTTTGTAAAAATGTTTTTCTCATTATGTTTAGCCCTTATTTACTTTTGCATCTATTTTTCCTAGTACTTTTGCAACACCTGCACTTTGTAACAAGATATCACCATTTTTCGCTTGGTGAGTTGTGGTTGAAGTTGTTTCGTTTAAATCTCCTGTTACGTTAATCGTTTTATTTTCGTTGACTGTTTGTTTATAATTTTTTGATGTAAACTGATGGTTGTTGGTAATATTTAAAGAATTATCATTACCTATATTGGTTGTCATATCTTTTCCTACACTTATGTTAAAATTTTCACCCACATTGAAATTCATGTTTTTTGGAGCTGTTACATTAATATTTCCTTTTCCATCCATATACCAAACATTTCCGCTAGGATCTTTTACTGTAATACTTCCGCTACTGTCTGTGTCATCAAAAATTATGGTACAGCCACTTCTGGTAGTTAGGCTTTTAATGTGATTTTGAACCCCACCTCCCAAACCAGTTCCCCCATGAAACATACCGCCCATCACAAATGGTCTATCGGGGTGGTTGTGTACAAAACCAACCATAACTTGGTCACCTACTTCGGGGATAGCAACAT
>NZ_JBWEYV010000017.1:0-82445 GCF_056329745.1 Epilithonimonas sp.
GCTAAAGTCTTTAAAACATAAAAAATGGTCGGAATTTTCTTCCGACCATGACTACCGATTTGGGAGCTTTTATTTTTTAGAAATAGGACCGGATAAATCTCAGCCGGTGTGTATGTTTGTTTTGGTCTTTGTTGAAGATGCCGCTGGTGTCCAAGCTGTCAATCCTCACTTTGCCGTGGGCATGGATGATTTTCTGATCTGCCAGGATAATCCCAACATGGATGATCCGCCCTTCTTGATTTTCAAAAAAAGCCAGATCGCCAGGTTTTGATTCTTCTATGAAAGTGAGAGCTTCTCCCAATTCGGCCTGCTGGTAAGTATCCCTAGGGATTTTAATACCATGAATTTTGTAAACAATTTGTGTAAAACCGCTGCAGTCGATTCCAAAAAAACTTTTGCCACCCCAGAGATATGGGACATTCAAGAATTCTTTGGCACAGTTCACAATACTTTCACTGAGATTGGCACCACGGTTTGGAGAAGTGGTATCAAAAATGACTTCTGAACCGATGGAAAGCAGGGTTCTGCCATCTTCTAACATAGCGGACTGAAAAGCCTCTTTAACCAAATTGATTTTTCTTGATGCTAAGTAATCTTCAGAAACAGGTGAGATTTGCTTGGTATCCATCCACGCTTCGTAATGATCATAGTGCGTAATGATCTTGGTCCAGTTATCTTTGACTTCTACGATGTCTGCAGATTCGCCATAAAGCAGTTGGGACACGATTTCGCTTTTGTCCGAGCTGTCTGCTCTTAGCGGCGCGATGGAAACATTGCAAATTCCTTTAGTCATTTCTCAAATCAATTAATGTCTTTAAAAATACGGATTATTTCTTTCTTATCAGGTGCAATCCGTCCCGCAAAGGTAAGATTAGATTTTCATAATCGGGATCTTCGGTTACAATTTTGTTCACCAGTTTTATCTGTTCTGTCTGTTTATCTTTTGGATTATTTTCAAGAACTTTACCATACCATAGCACATTATCTATCAGGATAATGCTGCCGGAGCGCAATCGGGGTTTAATCAATTTCAGGTATTCGGTATAGCTTTCTTTATCTGCATCAATAAAAATCAGATCCCAGACTTTGTCCAGTTTTTTTATTTCCTCTTTGGCATCACCAATGATGAATTCTATTTGATCCTTATAATCGCTTTCGGTAAAATATTTTTTGGGGATATAGGCCAGTTCTTCGTTTTTATCAATGGTATATATTTTACCGTCTTTTGGCAAACCTTCTGCGATGCTTAGCGCGGCATAACCTGTAAAAGTACCAATTTCCAACACATTTTTTGGCTGAATAAGATGTGACAGAATGCTCAACAAACGCCCTTGCAGGTAGCCCGAAATCATGTGTGGCTGAGTGGTTTTCTGATACGTTTCTTTTCTAAGCTTTTTTAGAATAGCAGGTTCTTCGGAAGCATTGTCTTCCAGATAACGATCCATTTCTTTATCTAATTCTTCAAAATAACTCATTGGTAAATCAGCGTTTGGTTAAGGCTTCAAAGTTAATCTATTTGTTTCTGGTAACAAATTTTGTTTGGTTGTTGTAACTGCAGCCCGGCTTGAACGGAGCTCTTTTATGCGGAGGAACGACGAATAAAAAGCGGGAGTGGAAGACGGAAAAGCTGCCCAAAAATAAAAAAAACCTCGCCATCTCTGACAAGGTTTTGTAATTTCTGACAACTATCAGCCGACAACTGTCAAGTAAATCAATTTATTTTTTAACCGGAGCGATGTCCATCAGTTTCATGAACTCATCTAGTTTTGGCATAATGATGATCTCTGTTCTACGGTTTTCTGACCTGCCGGAAACAGAAGCATTTGTTGTTTTCGGATTGTACTCGGATCTACCACCAGCCGTAATTCTGTTAGGATTAACGCCAAACTGTGTTTGAAGGATTTTGGCAACTGCAGTAGCACGCAATGCAGAAAGATCCCAATTGTCTCTAGGAACATTGGCACTTGCAAGTGGTGTATTATCTGTATTACCTTCTATTAGAACACTGTATGTATCGTAGTCGTTAATTACTTTAGCTACTTTTCCCAGCACTTCCTGAGCCGCAGGCAATACATCAAATTTACCAACCTGATAAAGCATTTTGTCTGAAAGAGAGATCATTACAACACCTTTCAATACTTTAACATCTACATCTTGATCTGCAATGTTGTCCAAAGAGCGTTTAAGTTTATTGGATAATGCGAGATTAAGGCTGTCATTTTTAGAATTGCTGGAAATCAGTTGCTTGATATATTTGTTAGAAGCGTTGATTTCTCCCACTAATTTATCAATATTGGTAGATGATTTTCCCGAATTGCTAAGACACGCGTCTAAACTTGATTTTAAAGCATTGTTTTGCCCAACTAGTAAATCGTTTTGCCCTTTCAATGCGGAGTTTTGACTGTTAAGATCCTGTATTTGGCGTTGCCTTTCACCTGCATCGGTCACGCATTGTTTGTAATTGAGATTAAGTGCATCGTACTGTTTTTTGCTGACACAGGATGCCAACGAAAGACCCAAAGCAGAGATGGTCAGGATTTTAAATAACTTCATAATTCAATATTTATTTGTTTTATTTCTGGATTAAATTATCGATCCGCTAAGATTGCTTAGATGGTTTCAAAAATAAGAATTAATAAGCTTACATTTGTTGTTATAACCTAAACGGCCGTTATAAAATTGTGTTAAATCTTATTTCTTTTCAAAACAATCTTTCACAACTGGTGTCCAATTCGCAGCAAAAAACATACCTTTTGGCTGTAAGTGGTGGTGTAGATTCTATGGTTTTGGCTGATCTTTTTAGACAATCGGGTCTTGATTTTCAAATGGCTCACGTCAATTACCATCTTCGGGGAGAGGCTTCTAATCTGGATCAAAAAGTTGTGTCGGACTTTTGCGAAAAACACGATATTCCTTTCCATCTTTATAGTGTATCGGAAAAGGACCAGCAGCCGGGAAACTCGATTCAGAACTGGGCGAGGAAATTAAGGTATGATTTTTTTCGAGAGATTCAGAAGCAAGAGAATCTGGATTACCTTGTGACGGCGCACCATCTTAATGATCAGTTGGAAACTTTTGTTATTAATCTTTCCAAAGCATCTGGTATACGAGGTTTGGCAGGTATTCCTAGGAATGAAAACAATGTGATTCGTCCTCTTTTGGATTTTTCTAAGGATCAAATTTATGAGTTTGCTAGAGAAAACAGGATTGAATTTCGTGAAGATCAATCCAATCAGAAAACTGATTATTTGAGGAACAAAATAAGGCATCATGTAGTCCCTGAACTGGAAAAACTGAACCGTAGTTTTCTAGATAATTTCTCAAAAAGCATCCGTTATATTAATGAAACCAAAGATTTTATTAAACAAATAGTAGATGAAAAACTGAAGGGGTTGGAGATTGATTCATCAGATAATAAAATCATTATTGATAAAGAGAAGTTGGCGAAAGAACCGCAATTGATCCGCTACGAGATCTTGAAAAGATTGGGGTTTACAGATGAACACGAAATGCAAAAAGTTTTAACTGCTCAAACCGGTAGCTCTTTCTTTAATTCCGAATTTCATTTAATCATCAATCGGAATGAATTGATTTTTAGTAAAAAATTGGAAGTTGGAAGTGGGGAATCGGCAGATTCAATTATTCTAGAGGTTTTAGAAAATGAAATTGTAATTCCGGAGAATATTCGGAAAGAAATTCAGGAGTTTGGGAATTGTACGTGGAAAATTGATGCTGACAAAGTCCAATTTCCACTAAAATTGAGGAAAAAAAAGGAAGGCGATTTGTTTTTTCCTATTGGGATGATTGGCAAAAAAAAGATTTCCAAATTTTTTAAAGATGAAAAATTGTCTATTTTAGCCAAGCAAAAAATTTGGCTTCTCTGCGATGCTGCAGAGAATGTTTTTGGTGTGTTGCCATTGCGACAGGATGGGAGATTCAGTTCGGGTAATTCTGATTTTTTGCAGGTAAAAATTTAAAATTAAAAAATGAAAGATTTTAAACTGGTGTTTTCAACACTATTCTTATTTATCATAACCCTTTTCAATGCGCAGATAAAAAATCCGGTTAAGTTCAAATTTGATGTTAATCCTGTAGGGAAAGAGGAATACGAGGCCATTCTTACCGGAACCATCGATGCTGGCTGGCATATTTATTCTCAGGATCTTCCACCAGATTCAGGGATTCCTACAGAGTTTAAAGTAACCTCCAAACAGGGTATTAAGTTATTAGGGAAAGTTCAGGAAATTGGCAAAAAGCACGACGAGTTTTCTGAGGCTTTTGGTGCACAGATCGTTTACTATTCTAATAAAGTGGTTTTCAAACAGAAGTTTAAACCTAAAGATCCGTCAAAACCAGTCACCGTTACGGCAGAGATTATGTACCAGACCTGTAACGATCGCGTTTGCCTAGCACCTAATACTTTAGAATTCGAAAAACAAATCGCAGGATCCACGCCTGTGGAAACAAAAGATGAGGCGAATGTTGCAAAGACGGATACATCTTCTGTGGCTGTGCCGGAAAATAATGCCAGTGTAGCGGTAGTTTCTCCGGTGAGTCAGCAAAAGCAGGACGGTTTAAAAATTAATTCTTTAGATTTCAAAAATCCGTTGACCAACTGTGGCACTGTTCAGGAAAAACCTAACGATGACAATTGGCTGGTGCTTGGGCTTGGATTCCTTGGTGGATTAATCGCTTTGTTGACGCCTTGTGTTTTCCCAATGATTCCGCTCACGGTTTCTTTTTTCACAAAAGGCAGCAAAAATAAGGCAAAGGGGAAACGCGATGCTTTCCTGTATGGGTTTTTCATCCTTCTGATATTTGTCTTGTTAAGCATTCCTTTTCATATTATTGATGGGATTTCGGGTAATATTTTTAACCAGATCTCTACTAATATTTGGCTCAACCTGTTTTTCTTCATCATATTTTTATTCTTTGCGCTGAGCTTTTTTGGATATTACGATATTGTTTTGCCAAGCTGGATTGCCAACAAATCTTCCAAAGCAGAAGAGGCTGGTGGTATGATCGGGATCTTTTTTATGGCTCTAACTTTAGTTATTGTTTCCTTCTCCTGTACAGGGCCAATCTTGGGAAGTTTGCTGGGAGGCGTTGTAGCAGGCGCTACCAATGTTCCTACCTTATTAACATTTGCATTAGCAGGGTTTGGGATTGCGTGGGCATTGGTTTTTGGCCTGTTGGCATTGTTTCCGCAAGCTTTGCAAAGTTTACCAAAATCAGGTGGCTGGATGAACACGGTGAAAGTAGTTCTCGGGTTTATAGAGCTGGCATTGGCACTTAAGTTCTTGTCAAAAGCAGATTTGGTTTCCAAAACATTTTTACTGAAAAGGGAATTGTTTATTGTTATTTGGATCATCATCACAATTGGTTTGGTGCTGTATTTCTTCGGGAAAATCAGATTTCCGCATGATGATAAAAAACCAAAAATATCTTTAACCAGAAGGATTCTGGGCGTGTTCGGGATTGTATTTATTGGTTACTTGGTTCAGGGGTTAATCCCTTCAGAGAAACCGAAATTACAGATGCTGAGCGGGATTTTGCCTCCGCTTAATGTGAGCTATTTGCACAAAGAGGAAGACGGGATCCTTGGGCTAAAACCTTATCATAATTATTTTGAAGCGATAGAAGTTGCGAAGAAAGAAAACAAACCGGTTTTGATTGACTTTACTGGTTACGGTTGCGAAAACTGCAGAAAAATGGAGGAGTTTGTCTGGAGTCAGGATGATGTTTTGCCATTGATCCAGAATGATGTAATCCTTGCTTCGGTTTATGTAGATGATAAAGAAGAACTGCCGGAAAATGAACAAATCAAGATTGATATGGGAGAAGGGCAGATGAAAAAAATCAAAACGATTGGTGATAAATGGAGCCTTTTCCAACAGGTTAATTTCAATAACAATTCACAGCCGCATTATGTTTTGGTAACACCGGATCAAAAGGTGATTAATACGCCGGTTTCCGGTTACATGCCAAAAGAAGATTTCAAAAAATTCTTAAAATGCGGAATAGACTATTTTAAATCCAAAAATTAACGGGCTGCACACGCTCTTAGTTTTTTGAATTTTATTATTACAGCGATTTTTGGTTGGTTCATAATCTGAATAAAATCATAAATCGCTGTTTTAATTAGCCCAATCAAAATTTCATCCTTATTTTTGCATTTCATTAAATTTCAGAATATTCCGTTATTGTCTGCGTTAATTTACTAAGCTTGATATAGTTAACGGCAGTATTTTGAAAATCAAAACAATAGATATCTTTATATGAAAAAGATTCAGGATATTCTTATTTCCACACGCACGATGGCCGTCCTCCTGCTGGCTTTTGCAATTTCTATGGCCGTTGCCACCTTTGTTGAAAACGATTATGGCACGCCTACTGCCAAGGCATTAATCTATGAAGCCAAATGGTTTGAGGCGATTATGTTTTTGCTGATTCTCAACTTTGTAGGGAATATTGGGCGTTACCGTTTATGGAGAAAAGAAAAATGGCCGGTTTTGGTTTTCCACCTTGCGTTTATCCTGATTTTTATTGGTGGTGCCATCACAAGGTACATCAGTTTTGAAGGCACAATGCACATCCGCGAAGGCGAGACTTCCAACGAAATTGTGACCGATAAACATTTCTTCAAAATCAAAATTGAGGAAAAAGGGGAACAACAAAATTATCAGGACATCCCTTATCTTATGTCTCCTCTGCATCATAACTTTCAGGCCACTTATGATTTTCTGGGGAAAGAAAAAATCGTTGTTAAGACACTTGATTATATTCAGAGAAAAAAAGACAGCTTACAGGCCAATCCTGCAGGGAAAGAATACCTGCACATCGTTTCTACCAGCGATATGGGTGGAAGACAGAATATTTACCTGGGCGAGGGCGATGTTCAGGATGTTAATGGGACGTTGGTGTCTTATAACAGGACATCCATTGCTGGTGCTGTTGAGTTTAGAAAAGTGAATGGTGAACTGTTGATCAAAACGCCAAGCGATGCCAATTATATGACGATGGCCACAAAGGCCACTGGCACAACCAAAAAAGACGAATTTCAGCCACTGGCATTACGAAGCCTTTACACCATAGATCAGCTGAAACTTGTGGTGCCAGAAGGAACCAAGAAAGGGAAACTTGTGGCGTATGAAGGGGATAAGCAAAAAGATAAAGATGTCCCGGATTTGATGAAAGTAGAAGTGTCCGGCCCAAAAACAAAACAAATTGTTGACCTGATTGTGGAGAAAGGCAATCCTAATAACTATAAACAAATTCATCTGGACGGCTTGGATGTTATGTTGGGATTTGGTCCAAAAATCTATTTCACACAGCCATTTGCGCTGAAGCTGGATAAATTTGTGATGGAAACTTACCCAGGAAGTTCCTCTCCATCTGCCTACGAGTCCCATGTTAAAATTGTTGACGAAGGCAAGGAAACACCTTATAAAATTTATATGAACCATGTCCTTAATTATAAAGGTTACCGTTTCTTCCAGGCCAGTTTTGACCCAGATAGGAAAGGGACTGTGCTTTCTGTAAACCATGATTTCTGGGGAACGCTGATCAGTTATATTGGTTATGCCTTCTTATTTATTGGGATGTTTGTGACGATGTTTTGGAAAGGTTCTCGTTTTTGGGATCTTAACAGAATGCTGAAGCAGGTGAGCAAGAAAAAGGCAGCAGCAATACTTTTGATGTTCTTGAGTTTTGGATTCAATGCTCAGAAAATTGATATGCACGGTACAGATGGCAGCCATGACGGTCATGCCCATGCAGAAGCAAAACCTGCAGCTACGGGTAAAAACCCGATGGTTTTGGATGCAGATGCCATGGTTAAGAATATCGAGATCAGCAAAGAACATGCGGACAAATTTGGCTACCTTCTGGTTCAGAATTACGAAGGGCGGATTGTTCCCGTTAATACTCAGGCGATAGATATTTTGCATAAGCTTACCAGCCGCGATCATTTTCAGGATTTGGATGCCAACCAATGGTTTTTGGCGGCAACCATAGACCCTATGTTTTGGGCGCAAGTCAACATTATCAAGATAGAAACCAAGGGGAAAGTAGGAAAAGATCTAGAAGCTAAAACCAAAGCAACAGAGGATGGTTTCACCAGTTTGATCAAATTATTCCCTGCGGATAAAAACGGAAACCTGCGTTTTGTTTTGGAAGATGATTACAATGA
The DNA here is from genome assembly GCF_056329745.1 of Epilithonimonas sp. Taxonomy (NCBI): domain Bacteria; kingdom Pseudomonadati; phylum Bacteroidota; class Flavobacteriia; order Flavobacteriales; family Weeksellaceae; genus Epilithonimonas; species Epilithonimonas sp. The sequence continues at coordinate 8,192 of NZ_JBWEYV010000017.1, forward strand.
TGCATTCAGGAAAAAGGCTTCTGAGAGAACAAGGTATGACGATGCCGTTATTGCGATCAACGATAAAGTCCAGGTGCTGAATGGTATTATGTCTTACCAATATTTCCGAACTGTTCCTGTGAAAAATGATTCCAATCACACATGGAATTCGGTTATGACACCTAATTTTGAACCGGATGCTAATGCGCAGGCGGTTTTAGGCCCATATTTGTCAAGCGTTTTGTTGGCAACACAAGGCGGTAGCTGGGCAAAAGCCGATGCGGAATTGGCAAAAGTAGAGGCGTACCAGCACAAGTGGGGCAAAAATGTCATCCCGTCTGAATCCAAAGTTAAACTGGAAGTGCTGATGAACGAGTTGGATGTCAATTTCAAATTATTGATTTTCTATACTATCGTTGGCGGTTTGCTTCTCGTTTTAGGCTTTTTGGAATTATTTAAACCAAGTAAAATCCTTCACAATATTGTTAAGGCGCTTATCTATATTGGAGCAGTTGGCTATTTTATCCATTTCCTTGGATTGATTGCCAGATGGTATATTTCCGGTCATGCACCGTGGAGTAATGGTTATGAAGCCATTATGTTCATTTCCTGGATTGGTATTACAGCAGGGTTGGTATTGTACCGAAACTCCAATACGCTGATTCCTGCTGCAGGATTTATGGTAGCAGTTATTATGATGGGATTTGCCCATGGCGCTGTAGGGCTCGATCCTCAGATTACGCCTTTGGTTCCCGTTCTCAAATCTTATTGGCTGGTTGTTCACGTGGCCATTATTGTATCAAGTTATGGATTTTTCTCCTTATCGATGCTGATTGCCATGATCTCTTTGGTTTTCTACATCATTGCCAGTAAAGATGCATTCAAAAGACATAATGACACTACATTGAAAGAACTGGCTGTGGTGAGTGAAATGTCTCTCAATATCGGACTTCTGGCATTGACGGTAGGTAACTTTTTAGGCGGAATTTGGGCTAATGAATCTTGGGGACGTTACTGGAGCTGGGACCCGAAAGAAACTTGGGCTTTTATTTCGATTATGATTTATGCGTTTGTTATACACATGCGTTTGGTCCCTGGGCTTAGAGGCCGTTATACTTTCCATGTGGTGACAATGTTTGCCTTCTGTTCTATGGTGATGACTTATTTTGGCGTTAATTATTACCTGACAGGTCTGCATTCTTATGCCAAAGGCGATCCAATACCGGTGCCACTTTGGGTTTACGTTGGTTTAGGTTACATGGTGCTGTTGTCAGCTATAGCTTATGTCAAATACAAAAAACTAAACGGTAAAAACGAAAAAAGGACACAAGTAGAGCCTTAGTTCTAATCAATACCTTATATCAAATATCAAAATCAGTCTTTCATAAGGCTGATTTTTTCTTTTATTGATTTTGGTATGGAATTGTTCCTGCGTTAATTATCAATCCAGATTTGGATGGCTAATAAATAATTAAGCATATATTAATAATTAGGGCTTATTTTTAAAAATCGTCAACACATACTTTAACTTACCATAAAATTTCATTACATTTGCACGCGTAAAAAACGGATATGCAAAACATTAGAAATATAGCGATTATCGCACACGTTGACCACGGTAAAACTACCTTGGTTGATAAGATTATTCACGCAACACACATCTTCAGAGAGAATCAGGAGAGTGGTGAGTTGATTATGGATAACAACGATCTGGAGAGAGAAAGAGGGATTACCATTCTTTCAAAAAATATCTCCGTCAATTACAAAGATGTTAAAATCAACGTGATTGATACACCTGGTCACGCCGATTTTGGTGGAGAAGTAGAAAGGGTTCTTAAAATGGCTGACGGTGTTATCCTTTTGGTGGATGCCTTCGAAGGGCCAATGCCACAAACCAGGTTTGTACTTCAAAAAGCTTTGGAATTGGGCCTTAGACCATTGGTTGTTATCAACAAAGTGGATAAACCAAACTGCCGTCCGGACGAAGTTCACGATCAGGTTTTTGATTTGTTCTTCAACTTGGATGCTACCGAAGAGCAGTTGGATTTCCCAACGTTCTACGGATCATCTAAACAAGGCTGGTTCAATACATCATTGGAACAGACAGAAGATATTTTCCCATTATTAGACGGGATTTTGAAATATGTTCCTGAACCAAAAATTACGGAAGGTAACCTGCAAATGCAAATTACCTCTCTAGACTTTTCTTCTTTCTTAGGAAGAATTGCCATTGGTAAAGTAACAAGAGGCGAAATCAAAGAATCTCAATGGATTGGATTGGCGCAGGCTGATGGCAAAATTGTAAAAGGAAAAGTTAAAGAACTTTATGTTTTCGAAGGTCTTGGTAAGAAAAAAGTAACCGAAGTGAAAGCCGGAGATATCTGTGCTGTAGTAGGTTTTGATGCTTTCCAGATTGGTGATTCTTTTGTAGATCTTGAGAATCCAGAGCCATTGCCAAGAACGGCTATTGATGAGCCTACGCTTAACATGACGTTCTCTATCAACAATTCGCCTTTCTTTGGAAAAGACGGTAAATATGTTACATCCAACCACCTGAAAGACAGATTGACCAAAGAATTAGAGAAAAACTTGGCATTAAGGGTTCAGCAGACTGATGATGCCAATACGTTCCTTGTTTTTGGTAGAGGTATTCTTCACTTGTCGGTTTTGATTGAAACGATGAGAAGGGAAGGTTATGAGATGACTATTGGTCAGCCACAGGTTATTTTGAAAGAAGATGAAAGTGGTGAGAAATTAGAACCTTACGAATCTTTGGTTGTAGACGTTCCTGAAGAGTTTGCTTCTAGGGTGATCGATTTGGCAACTCAGAGAAAAGGTGACCTTCATATCATGGAGACCAAAGGCGAAATGCAGCACTTGGAGTTTGAGATTCCTTCCAGAGGTTTGATCGGCTTGCGTTCACAGATGCTGACTGCCACTGCCGGTGAAGCGATTATGGCACACCGTTTTACAGAGTATAAGCCTTTCAAAGGTGCGATTCCTGGTAGAAATAATGGTGTTTTGGTAAGCAAAGGAACAGGTCCTGCAACAGAATACTCCATCAACAAACTACAAGACAGAGGCAAGTTTTTTGTGGATCCGGGTGAGGAAATCTACACCGGGATGATTGTTGGGGAACAAAATAAACCAGGTGACCTTGTTGTTAATATTGTAGAAGCTAAGCAGCTGAACAATATGCGTGCAGCAGGTAAGGATAAAGATACGGGCGTTGCGCCAAAAATCTTGTTCTCACTAGAAGAATGTATGGAATATATCCAGGCTGATGAAGCGATAGAAGTGACACCAAACTTCATCCGTATGAGAAAGAAAATTCTTTCCGAAGAAGAAAGAAAACGTGTAGAGCGATCTGCAAAAGGATAATTAAAAAAGGCTGTTTCTTAACTGAGACAGCCTTTTTTGTTTTTTTAATCTTTGTTTTCTAATAAACACGTTCTCCAAAAATCGCTGAACCAACCCTTACAGAATTAGATCCGGATTCAATGGCAATCGGGAAATCGCCGCTCATTCCCATAGACAGAGTTTCCAAAGGTTTAAGCTGGGATAGTTCGTCAAAAAGATTTTTTAGAACCGAAAATTCTTCACGGATTTGTGTTTCGTTATCTGTAAAACTTGCCATTCCCATGAGTCCTTTGATTTCGGTATTAGGGAAATTTCCATTAAGATATTGATTGAAAATACCTCTGGCTTCTTCTGTTGTCAATCCAAATTTTGTGTCTTCTTTAGCGATTTTCACCTGAAGTAATACATTGATTTTTCGATTATTTTTTGCAGCTTCTTTATCAATTTCTTTCAGGAGCTTTTCGCTGTCCACGCTTTCTATCATCGCTACAAACCCGGCAACATATTTCACTTTGTTGGTTTGCAGGTGGCCAATCAAATGCCATTCGATATCGTTGGGAAGGACGGGTTGCTTTTCCAGCAATTCCTGAACTTTGTTCTCACCAAAAACTTTTTGTCCCAAATCATAGACTTCTTTTATTTTCTCCGAAGGATGATTTTTGGAAACCGCTACCAGTTTGACATGTGTGGGAAGTTGTGAAATGATATTCTGATAATTTTGTTCGAGTGACATTTTAATGAAATTTATAAAAATATGGTGCAAAAATAGGCATTAATTATGTCAGGAAAAATCAGTTTATCAATTCGTCTAAAATCCGTAAATTTGATGAAATTTATTACTAATAATAATCACAAATATATGAGTCAGTTTGATGTAACCGTTATCGGTTCTGGTCCCGGCGGATATGTAGCAGCCATCAGAGCTGCCCAATTGGGTTTCAAAACAGCAATTATCGAGAAATATTCTACTTTGGGCGGTACTTGCCTTAACGTAGGTTGTATCCCATCCAAAGCTTTACTGGACAGTTCTGAACATTTTGAAAAAGCAAAACATGATTTTGCAGACTTCGGAATTATCATTAATGAACCACAGGTAGACCTTGCCAAAATGATCGAACGCAAAAACGGCGTTGTAGAGCAAACTACAAAAGGGATCAACTTTTTGATGGACAAAAATAAAATCACCGTTTTTGAAGGCGTCGGAAGTTTTGAATCTGCAACACAGATCAAAGTCAGCAAAAATGACGGTTCATCAGAAACAATTGATTCAAAATATACCATTATTGCTACAGGTTCTAAGCCATCAAGCCTGCCATTTATCCCATTGGACAAAGAGCGCGTGATTACTTCTACAGAAGCGCTTAACCTGAAAGAGATTCCTAAACACCTTATCGTGATTGGCGGTGGTGTGATTGGTTTAGAGTTAGGTTCTGTTTATTTGAGACTAGGTTCTCAGGTAACTGTGGTTGAGTTTATGGACAAAATTATCCCGGGAATGGATGGTTCTTTATCAAAAGAATTACAAAAAGTTCTTAAAAAACAAGGGATGAAATTTGAACTTTCTACCGCTGTTTCTGCTGTGGAAAGAAATGGTGATACTGTAAAAGTAAGTGCAAAAAACAAAAAAGGGGAAGAGGTTTCCTATGAAGGCGATTATGTTTTGGTTTCAGTTGGCAGAAGGCCTTATACAGACGGGCTTGGTTTGGAAAAAGCTGGTGTAGAGCTGGACGAGAGAGGCAGAATCAAAACCAACGATCACCTGCAAACCAATGTGTCTAATATCTATGCGATTGGTGATGTGGTAAAAGGTGCGATGTTGGCACACAAAGCAGAGGAAGAAGGTGTTTTTGTAGCTGAAACATTAGCAGGTCAAAAACCTCATATCAATTATAACCTGATTCCTGGTGTAGTTTATACTTGGCCGGAAGTAGCAGGTGTAGGCAAAACCGAAGAGCAACTGAAAGCGGAAGGTGCAGATTACAAAGTCGGGAATTTCCCAATGAGGGCTTTGGGCAGAAGCCGTGCCAGTGGTGATACCGATGGTTTTGTGAAAATCCTGGCAGATGCAAAAACAGACGAAGTTCTTGGTTTCCATATGATTGGGGCAAGGGCTGCAGATTTGGTTGCAGAAGGGGTTACAGCAATGGAGTTCCGTGCCAGTGCAGAAGATATTGCAAGGATGTCCCATGCACACCCAACTTATGCCGAGGCTGTAAAAGAAGCAGCATTGGACGCTACCGGAAAACGTGCCATCCATATGTAAATTTTTAGATTCAAAATAAATGAACCCTTTCCGTATTTGTTTCATGGAAAGGGTTTTTTGTTTTGAACGGAGGATTATTACCAATTTGTTTCTATTTTTGTTAAAATATTAAATATGATAAAGGAGTTAGATCAAGATTTTACAAGCCTCAATGAGTTTATTGATTTGTTGGGTCCCAGTAAAATATTTATTCTAGTAGATGAGAATACGCACAACCACTGCTTGCCCACACTGTTGCCCAACATGGTTACAGACGCGGCTTTTGAAATTGTGGAAATTGAAGCAGGCGAGGAGAATAAAAATATAAATACCGCCACCCAACTTTGGGAAATTTTAACCGAAATGGAAGCCGACAGGAAAGCTCTGGTCATTAATCTCGGCGGTGGTGTGGTGACAGACCTTGGCGGCTTTGTAGCATCTACCTACAAGCGTGGTGTCCGGTTTATCAATCTGCCAACAACGCTTCTTGCCATGTGTGATGCGTCTATTGGCGGTAAAACGGGCATAGATCATATTTATCTTAAAAATATTATTGGAACATTTGCTTCCCCAGAGGCTATTTTATTTTATCCACCCTTTCTCAAAACCCTCGATTTTGTAGAGTTGCGGAGTGGTTTTGCGGAGATGCTGAAACATGGTTTAATTGCCGATGCAGCACATTGGAAAGATCTCAGTTCTCTTGAAAAAATTACGCCTGAAGCGGTTGCGCCGTTTATCAAAAGAAGCATGGAGATTAAGGAAGATGTTGTAACAAGAGATTTTAAAGAAGAGAATGTCAGGAAAATACTCAACTTTGGTCATACGATAGGCCATGCCATAGAAAGCCTTTGCTTAAAAAATGAGCGACTTATCCCGCATGGGGAAGCCGTTGCATTGGGGATGATTTGCGAGACACATTTGTCTTTGCTAACAGGATTGATAGGTTTGGAAACGTCGTCTTCCGTCATCAGTAAAATCAGAAGGTTTTTTCCACACATAGATATCTCAAAATATAAAAATAGTCAAATCATGGATTTGATGTTTAATGATAAAAAGAATATAGACGGAAACATCAATTTTTCTCTCATCAATGGAATTGGTTCTTGCCTTTATGATCAAAAAGTGAGCGTTGACCATATTATAATGGCTTTAAATTTTTACAAAGAACTTGATAATGCCTAGTTTTTATTGTATATAAATTGTAATAGTAATATATTGTAATTGAGCGTTTTATTTTAATTATTGTAGTGTCGGAGAACTAATAAATATCAGTTTGGTACGTTTTGGCAAAGAATTTGGAATTACCCACTCCGTAAAACAAAAATTTAAAATTAAAACTTGAAATTATGAAAAAGTTATTTTTAGGATTAGGTTTAGTAGCGGGGTCTTTTGCATTGGCACAAACTAGTCCAACATTTGGTATAAAAGGGGGTATGAATGTTTCATCTCTTTCAAAAGATGGAGGATTGGATGATCAATCATCGAAAATTGGATTTAATGGAGGTGTTTTCTTAAACGCGCCGATATCAGAACAGTTCAGCATTCAGCCAGAGGTTTTGTATAACAATCTTGGATCAAAAGTAACATTGACCAAAACCAGTGTAGGAAACAATTCTTATTCTGCAGAGTATGCAAGACATCTTGATTACATTGCAGTACCTGTAATGGCGCAGTTTTATGCAGCACCGAATTTTTATATTGAAGCAGGTCCTCAATTTAGTTTCTTGGTTGACGCCAAAGACAAATATAAAAATACTAAAAATGGATCAACTCAGGATGCGCAATCTTACTCTTTGAACAAAGACAATTTTAACACATTTGACTTTGGTTTAGGTTTAGGATTAGGTTACAACTTTACGCCTCAACTTGGTATTAATGCAAGATATACGGCTGGTTTGACTGATATTTACAAAAACAATACAGGAAGTAATGACAATGTAAGAAACAATGTTTTCCAAGTTGGATTAACATTCAAATTCAGAAAATAATTTAATTAGTAAATAATTAATTGAAAGACCGATTATTTCGGTCTTTTTTGTTTTTATATTTTACTATTTTTGTCATTACATAAAATAATATATATGAAGAAATTTCTAGGATTGGTAGGGCTGGTTATTGCTACGATGTCTTATTCGCAGGCTTTTGGTGTAAAAGGAGGATTGAACATTTCTACCGTAAGTCAGGAGACAAGCTGGTCGGATTCTAATTCCAAATTAGGGTACTATGCAGGTGTTTACATGCATGCGCCAGTAAACAGTGTTTTCAGCATACAGCCGGAACTTATTTATAATAATATGGGTGTTAAGTATGAGAATGGCAACACATCCCATACGCTAAATCTAAATTATATCGCGATGCCTATAATGTTTCAGTTTGAGCCAATTCCGAAACTGTATTTTGAAGCTGGGCCGCAGTTTGGTTTCCTGGTGGGCAACAAGAACAAATATGAAAGCAACAATAAAACAATCATAGAAAAGGACAAAGAGGCTTATAATCAGTTTGACCTTAATGCGGGTATAGGATTAGGTTTCCGTTTTAACAATATGGCAATTGGAGCCCGTTATTTGGTTGGGTTTACAGATATTAAAAAATCGGGTTCAACCAGCTGGAACAATAGCGATAAGCAACTCCGCAACAGCGGCCTGCAAATTGGATTACAGTACGGATTCTAGAAAACTTACTTCTCTCAAAAAATAAAATGTCCCGGTAAAATCAATTATCGGGACATTTGTTTTAATATATAAAGGATTAAGCTTCGTTAGAAGGGTTTTCCTCAGCTGGCTTTTCAGCTTTTGGCTTGTCATTACCTTCTGGTCTTGGACCTCTTTGCTCACCTTCTTTTTTCTCAGGTCTTGGTGGTCTTGGCAACAAAACTTTTCTGGAAAGTTTCATTTTTTTACGGTCATCATATCCCATAAATTTCACCTCAACTTCGTCACCTTCTTTGTAAGGAACTTTGTCAAGTCTAGCCCACTCGATTTCAGAGATATGAAGTAAACCTTCAGTACCTTTTGCAATCGCTACGAAAGCTCCAAAATCCATTACTTTAACCACTTTACCTTTGTAGACCTCACCTACAACCGGAACAAAAGTGATTTCATTGATTTTCGCCACAGCCGCATTGATTTTCTCTCGGTCTGTACCTGCAATCTCGATACGTCCGATTTCGCCAATTTCTTCAATCGCGATAACGGTATCCGTATCTTTCTGCATTTGCTGAATAATTTTTCCGCCAGGCCCGATTACCGCACCAATGAAATCTTTCGGGATTTCCATTACTACCATTTTCGGTGCGTGAGGTTTTACATCCGTTCTTGGCGCAGCAATAGTTTCGGTGATTTTATTAAGGATATGCAATCTACCTTCTTTAGCCTGTAAAAGCGCTTTCTCCATAATATCCATAGAAAGACCTTGGATTTTGATGTCCATTTGGCAAGCTGTGATACCATCTGCAGTTCCGGTTACTTTGAAGTCCATATCTCCTAAGTGATCTTCATCACCTAAGATGTCAGAAAGTACAGTGAATTTGCCTGATTTGGTATCAGTAATCAATCCCATCGCAATCCCGGAAACCGGTTTTGTGATTTGAACACCGGCATCCATCAATGCCAAAGTCCCGGCACAAACAGTAGCCATAGAAGAAGAACCGTTAGATTCCAAAATGTCGGAAACGATACGAATGGTGTAAGGATTTTCTTCAGGAATTACAGCCTGCAACGCTCTTTGAGCCAAGTTTCCGTGTCCAACTTCTCTTCTGGAAGTTCCTCTTAGAGGTCTTGCTTCACCGGTTGAGAATGGAGGGAAATTATAATGTAGGAAGAATTTTTCATCATGCTGGGTAATCACGCTGTCTACCATGTTGGCATCTTTTACAGACCCCAAAGTTACCGCAGTAAGTGATTGTGTTTCCCCTCTGGTGAAGATGGCAGAACCGTGTGCGCCTGGCAAATAATCAACCTCGGACCAGATAGGGCGGATGGTTTTTGGGTCACGGCCGTCAAGACGGATGTTGTCTTCCAAAATCATCTGGCGCATCGCCTCTTTTTCCACATCATGGTAATATACTTTGGCAAATGGCGTTACTCTTTCCAGCTCTTCTGCATTGTCTACATACTGAGCTAAAAATTCTGCCAAAACAGCTTTGAATTTTTCGCCTCTCTCTTCTTTTCCGGAAGGTGTTCTGGCTACTTCATACACTTTATCGTAAGTTTCTTTCCAAACTTTTTCGCGGATATCTTCGTCGTGGGTTTCGTGGGAATATTCTCTTTTAGGGAAAGCTTTACCAACTTTCTCTGCCAGTCTTTCCTGAGCTTCGATTTGTTTTTTGATCTCGGCATGGGCAAATTGGATAGCTTCCAACATTTCCTGCTCAGAGATTTCTTTCATCTCGCCTTCTACCATTACGATAGAATCTTTGGTTGCTCCAACCATGATGTCTAGTTCAGAGTCTTTTAAAGATTCATAAGTTGGGTTGATAGCCAGTTTGCCATCAAATCTCACTACACGAACTTCTGACATTGGTCCACCAAACGGGATGTCGGTCACGGCAATTGCTGCCGAAGCCGCCAAACCTGCAAGGTCATCAGGGATAGTTTGACCGTCATAAGAGATCAGGGAAATCATCACCTGCACTTCTGCATGGAAATCTTCCGGGAATAATGGTCTTAGAACGCGGTCTACCAAACGCATCGTCAGGATTTCCTGATCAGATGGACGGGCTTCTCTACGGAAGAAATTGCCCGGGATTTTACCACCTGCGTAGAATTTTTCTCTGTAATCTACGGTTAATGGTAAAAAGTCAACGCCAGGGTTGGCTTCTTTGTTGGCTACAACGGTTGCCAGGAGCATTGTGCCGCCTAGTTTTACAACAACAGATCCATCAGCCTGTTTTGCTAATTTTCCTGTTTCTAGTGTGATTTCTCTGCCGTCTGCAAGAGTAATCTTTTCTGTAATTGCTTGAGGTGTACTCATAAATTGTTTGCGATGCACTCCGTATTGAGTGCTTTAGTTAATGATATTTCGTCTAAAAATTCAGCTGCAAATTTACTGTTTTTATTTGGATCACAGATAATATGGCAGCCATTTGAATGTCAATATTATAAATTATAGGGAACTTTTACCGAATGTCATTTTTTAATCAATCGGAAAATAAGGATAATTGCTAAAAATAAGATCGAAATTTCCAAGATGATGCTGCCTGCTGAAAAATGGTGATTTCCCATTGATAAAAGAATAGCGAGAGCGATAATGTTGGCAGCAATGATGATGGAAATAATCAGATTGGTAAGACTGGACTTTAGGATTTGGTTGGTTTTATCGATGTCCCGTATCTCGCTGGTTACGGTAAACTTGTTGCTGTCCAGTTTCTCCAGCAAAGAGCGTAGTTCTTTTGGGATGTCTTCCACATTATCGGTAAAATCCAGTACTTTGCTCAGGCTGTTTTTTAACAAGCTTTGTGGTGCAAACCTTTTCGTAATGATTTTCCGGGTATATGGAGCCAGGGTTTTTACAATATCTAGATCGGGGTTAATGGTCCTGCCGACACCTTCGATCAAGCCAATACCTTTAAAAAGAAGATAGAAATAGCCCGGCATAAAAAGATGATTGTTGCTCAAAACATCTTTCATTTTATTAATGATTTGCTGCGGATCTATATTTTTTAGTGATGTATTATGGACAAATTCCAATACTTCGGCCACATCGTTTTCAAATTTTTTATCATCTGGGATGTCATAGCTTACGGCCATTCTTTTGAGATAACGGATGATTTTTTGAGGATTTTTGGCAACAAATGCCACAATCATGTTTTCCAGAATGTCTTTGTCATTGGGTTGGATTTTTCCTACCGCGCCAAAATCTATAAATGCAATTTTTCCCTCATAAGTCACCAAGATGTTTCCCGCATGCGGATCTGCATGGAAAAAGCCATAGTCCAAAATCTGCGAAGCAAAAAGTCGCAAACCTTTTTCCGATATCTTAACGGGATCCAGTCCGTTTTCTTTTAACCGATCAATATCAGTAATTTTTATCCCGTCAATAAAAGCCATGCAGAGAACATTATTGTTGGAAAACTGGTCATAAACTTTTGGGACGATGGTGTCCCGGTTATGCTTAAAATTAATAGCAAACTGGTTGATATTATTTTTTTCATTCACCAACGAAAGCTCTTCGAGAAGTGATTTTTCAAATGTGGAAACAGCTTGGTCAAGATTCAGTTTTGCACCAAAATCAGAGTAGCTGTTAATTAGCCTTACCAAATCTTTGACGAGGAGCAGGTCATCTTCTATCACGGCTGAAACACCCGGTTTTTTGATTTTTAGTATGACCTTTTTGCCATCCAGAAGAGTAGCAGTGTAAACCTGGGCGATTGAGGCTGTTGCAATCGGGTTTTCATCGATGTTTTGGAAAAAATCTGAAGGATTAATATCTAATTCATCCTGCAAAACAGACCGGATATCCATCGGGACTGTTTCTACTTTGTCTTGTAATTTTTGCAATTCTGCAATAAGCTCTGCCGGAACCAGATCTTCGCGGTTGCTGAAACTTTGTCCCAGTTTTACAAAAGTGGGACCCAACTCTTCAAGTGCGAGACGGATACGCCTATACATTTCGCTGTTGCCGGTTAAATTTTCAGCCGTTTCAGGATTTGTTTTCCCCGAATTAATTCTTGAAAATAAATCCTGAAAACCATATTTGCTGAGAACTGCAACCAATTTTGCAGACCGTTTTATTTTTCGCTGTTGTTTGTCGAACATTGTTTCTGAGGTGAATAACGGCTATCCATGCTTCAAAAACCGTTCCCAATCAATTACAGGCGTTGTTTCTTTGGGTTGAGGAAGGTAGGGAAAATCATGACTTCGGGGCCAAATTTCTGGGCAATTCTTTCTTCGATATTCAGCATTTCGCTTTCCATAAACTCACGGCGCAGGTTGTCATTAGCGAAAATGAGCAGCAGGTTGGTATTTTTGCCTTCATTCAGCATGTCAGAATCCACTTCGGATAAGATGTACTGGTCAACATCCATCAGGTTTTCCACCATCGTGTGGAGTTCATTTTCCAGATAGAGGTTCCATGCCTCCAATTGGTTTTCTGTGGTATGGAAGGTGATGCTTAAGATGCTCATTTTTTTGTGATTAATGTTAATAAATTGAGACTGCAAAAATCGTATTTTTTTTGTAAATTAGCCCGTTATAAAAATTAGAAAAATTCAAAATGTCAAAAGCGGTTATAAGTTTTTGATTGATAATAAATTAAAATATTTATGCATAAGGAAGGAGAAAGGTTAATACCGATCAATATTGTTGACGAGATGAAAACCTCATACATCGATTATTCGATGTCGGTGATTGTATCAAGGGCTTTGCCGGATGTCCGAGACGGGCTAAAACCTGTTCACAGGCGTGTTCTTTACGGTATGTATGGTCTTAACGTGTTTTCTAACAGAAAGTACCTGAAATCTGCGAGGATTGTTGGGGATGTTTTGGGTAAATATCACCCGCATGGTGACAGCTCGGTTTACGATGCCATGGTAAGGATGGCGCAGCCTTGGAGTTTGCGCTATGAGCAGGTAGACGGGCAGGGTAACTTTGGATCTATGGATGGTGACCCACCTGCAGCAATGCGTTACACCGAAGCCAGGCTAAAGAAAATTTCTGATGAAATCCTTGCTGATCTGGACAAAGAAACCGTAGATTTCCAAAACAACTTTGATGACTCTTTGCAGGAGCCAACGGTATTGCCAACCAAGATTCCTAACCTTTTGGTAAACGGTACTTCCGGTATTGCCGTAGGTATGGCGACCAACATGGCACCACACAACCTTTCGGAAAGTATTGATGCTATCTGTGCTTATATAGATGATAAAGAGATCACGATTGATGATCTTATGAAACACATCATTGCCCCGGATTTCCCTACCGGCGGAATTATTTATGGTTATGATGGCGTACGGGATGCCTTCCACACAGGGAGAGGCCGTATTGTTTTAAGAGCAAAAGTTAATTTTGAAGAAGTCCATAACCGTAATGCTATCATCGTGACCGAAATACCTTATCAGGTAAACAAGGCCGAGATGATCTCCAGAACGGCAGAGCTTGTAAAAGATGACAAAATCCCAGGGATCTATGAGATCCGAGACGAGTCCGACAGACGCGGTTTGAGGATTGTTTATGAATTGAAAAACGATGCAATCCCGAATGTTGTCCTTAACTTGTTATATAAATATACATCATTACAGACATCGTTTTCTGTAAACAATATTGCGCTGGTAAAAGGCAAGCCGGAGCAGTTAAATCTTAAGCAACTCATTCTTCACTTCGTAGATCACCGCCACGAGGTAATTGTAAGAAGAACCCAATACGAGCTGAAAAAAGCCAAAGAGAGAGCACACATTCTCGAAGGTTTTATGAAGGTTATCGGTACTCAGGATTCCCTTGACAGGGCCATTGCCATTATCCGTCACAGTGCAACGCCTCAGGCTGCAAAAGAAGGATTGATAGAAGAGTTTGAATTGTCCGAGATTCAGGCGCAGGCTATTCTGGATCTTCGTTTGGCGCGTCTTACAGGTATGGAGCTGGATAAAATCCGTGCCGAGTATGAAGAAATCATGGCGTTGATCAAAGATTTGGAAGATATCCTATCCAACGAGCCAAGACGCTATCAGATTATCAAGGATGAGTTGATTGAAATCAAAGAAAAATACGGTGACGAAAGACGTTCCGAAATTGATTATTCCGGTGGAGAAATGTCCATCGAAGATATTATCCCGGATGAAAAAGTCGTGTTGACAATTTCGCACGCAGGATACATCAAGAGAACTTTACTTTCCGAATATAAAGTCCAGTCCAGAGGTGGTGTTGGCAACAGAGCGGCGACCACAAGGGACGAGGATTTCTTGGAATACATCGTAACCGCTACCAACCACGAGTACCTGTTGTTCTTCACCGAAAAAGGGAAATGTTTCTGGCTGCGTGTTTTCGAAGTTCCGGAAGGGTCTAAAACAGCAAAAGGTAGAGCGGTTCAGAATCTGATTAATATCGAGCCAGATGATAAAATAAAGGCTTACATACGAACCAAAGACCTTAAAAACCAGGAGTATATCCAACAGATGAATGTGGTGATGATTACCAAAAACGGAACCATCAAGAAAACATCGCTGGAAGCTTACTCAAGACCAAGAACCAATGGTGTAAACGCCATCGAAATCCGTGATAATGATGCCCTGCTTGGTGCAAGGTTAACAGACGGTAATTCTGAGATTATGATTGCCACCAAAAATGGTAAATGTATCCGTTTCCCTGAAGAGAAAGCCAGGGCTGTCGGTAGAAGTTCGATTGGTGTAAGAGGTATCTCTCTGGAGGATAATGATGAAGTAATCGGAATGATTGTTGTAAATGATTTAGAGAATGATACTGTTTTGGTAGTATCAGAACGGGGTTACGGTAAAAGAACGGCAGTGGAGGATTACAGGGTAACCAATCGAGGAGGTAAAGGTGTTATCACACTTAATATTACAGAAAAAACAGGTCATCTGATTGCGATACAAAGTGTAACTGATGAAGACGGATTAATGATTATCAACAAGTCCGGTGTTGCCATCCGAATGAATATGAACGAGATGCGCGTAATGGGTAGAAATACACAGGGTGTAAAGGTTATTAACCTGAAAACCAAAGATGAGATTGCAGCGATTGCCAAAGTGGAAATGGACAAGGATGTGGAAGAAGATGAAACCGAAGAAGGTGCGGAGGCAGACAGCAATAATCCTGAATTTGCAGCTCAGCCACAAACCGGCGATAATCAAATCAACATTGGTGATAAGGAGGAGTTGAAGAAAATTGAGGACGAAGAAGCTGCTGAAAATAATGAAGTTGAGGATCAAGAATAATTAACAAAATTTAAAAGTATTATAAATGAAAAAATTAGTGTTAAGCCTGGCGCTTCTTTCTGTAAGCCTTGTTTGGGCGCAGAAAAAAGAAATTGCCAATGCTGTAAAAGCCATAGATTCCGGGGATGCAAGTACTGCAAGTTCCGAGATTTCCAAAGCAGAAGCTATTTTTGGAGATAAAACTTATTTGCTGGAGCCTGCTGTGCTGGAGCAATATTATTATGCAAAAGGACTTGCGCTTCTAAAAGCTGGTAAAAATACCGAAGGAGCGGAGTATCTTGCTAAAATCAATACGCTGAATACCGAAACAATTTACACAGGAAAAGATGCGCAGAAAAATAAAGTTTACTTTGTTGGGAAAAGCGCTGCAGATCAGTTCGGGAGTGGCCTTTCTTTAAAAGAAGAAAAGTACAAACCAGCTTTGGAAGAGAAAGTAAGGGCTAGTGTAAATACCCTTTTACAAGCTGCCAATGCAGAAGCTACCAAAGAGTATAATGCCAAGAATTTTGATGTTGCTGGCGCAAAATTTACGGAAACTTATTATCTGTTAAAAGCTGCTGGACAAGACAATAAAACTTATCTTTATTACGCCGGGGCTGCTTATGCACAATCTGCAAATAACAAGGCCAAAGCTGTTGAGATACTGGATTCTTTGATCAAATCCAACTATACAGGAGAAGAAACTGTTTATTCTGCAAAAAATACCAAAACAGGTAATGTAGAGAATTTGGATAAAGCGGCTTTTGACCTTTACAAAAAAGCAAATGCTGGTTATACCGATTTCAAAACGGAGAAAACACCTAACAAGCAAGAGGAACTTTATGAATTGTTAGCGTCTCTACTTTTTGAACAACAAAAGTATGATGAAGCGGCTAATATTGCCAATGAAGGTCTTAAAAAATTTCCAAAAAATCAATCATTATCGCAAGTACAAGGGAATGCTTATTATAAATCTGGTAAAACCGAAGAGTTTGTAAAAACCCTGAATGCAAAAATAGCGGCTAATCCAAACGATAAAGAAAGTTTGTATAATCTTGGGGTAATTCAGAGTAAAGATCCTGCGAAGCAGGCGGAGGCAGAAGCTACTTACAAGAAGCTGGTTGATATGGATCCCAAATTTCCAAATGCCCTTAATAACTTGATATTTACAATAATAGGTGAGGATGATGCAACTATTAACGAATATAAGGAGTTGAAAAAAGCAGGAAAAATAGATGCTGCTAATAAGGTGTTGGATCAGAGACGTGCAAGATTCCAAAAAGCACTTCCTTATGCAGAGAAACTTTATGCTAACGAGCCTAACAATAAAGAAGTTGTCTCACTTCTCAAAGGAATGTATATGACAACGCAGAATACTGCAAAGTACAACGAGTTTAAGGCTAAGGAAGCCGCACTCAAATAATATAGAAGACTGTCGAAAGACAGTCTTTTTTATTTGTTATTTTTGCAGCTGTAATGAATCTCCCGGAAAAATACAGCCAACTGATCAAATCCAAAGCGTTAGCATTTGGGTTTCAGTCTTGTGGTATTTCCAAAGCTGGTTTTTTAGAAGAAGAAGCACCGCGCCTTGAAGAATGGCTGAAGAATGACTTCCATGGAAAGATGAATTATATGGAAAATCATTTTGACAAGCGGCTGGATCCCCGTTTGCTTGTAGAAGGCTCTAAGTCTGTTATTTCCCTCAGTTATAATTATTTCCCCGAAGAATCACAAAATGTGGATAATTTTAAAATTGCCAAATATGCTTATGGCGAGGATTATCATGAAGTGATTAAAGAAAAATTGAGAGATCTTGTGGCAGAACTCCAGGAAGAAATTGGGGAATTTGGATTTCGGGTATTTGTAGATTCGGCACCGGTTTTGGAGAAAGCTTGGGCTAAAAAATCGGGGATTGGCTGGGTTGGCAAAAATTCAAATTTGATCACCAAAAAACGTGGTTCTTTCTACTTTCTGGCCGAGATTATATGTGATTTGGAACTTACAGAGGATTCACCGGTTGCCGATTATTGTGGCAGTTGCACAAGATGCATAGATGCGTGCCCTACGCAGGCGATTATTTCTGATAAGATTATTGATGGCAGCCGCTGTATTTCCTACGCAACGATAGAGCTGAAAGATCAGATCCCGGATTTTTTCAAGGATAAGATGGAAGACTGGATGTTTGGCTGTGATATCTGTCAGGATGTTTGCCCTTGGAACCGTTTTTCTGCACCCACATTGGAAGAAAAATTCAATCCAAAACCAGCCATTAATGATTTTTCAAAACAAGATTGGAAAGAGATTACGCAGGAGATTTTTTCTTCCGTATTCAAAAAATCAGCGGTCAAGCGCACGAAGTTTTCCGGGCTCAAGAGAAACCTTGATTTTTTATCGGAATAATTAAATCGAATAAAGGTTATTTCCTTTTTTGAACTCGCTTTGGTGCAACTTTCACTCTTAGTTTCTGTCTTTTGTTAGATTGTCTTTTCTTTGGCATATTTTGTTTTATTTTGATACTAAATTTGATGAAAATTTACTATAAATGCAAGAAAATTAAATAAAATTAATATTTAAAAAACCAATCGGGATTTTTATTATCTTTATAATTCTCAACCTTTCGAAAAAAAACATGATAAGGAAATTATTAATACGACTGTTATTACTGATCGGCTTCCTGCTTGGAGTCGTTTTTTTATACATTATTTTGGCATTATTATTACCGCTAATTCCTGTTAAAGAAAAGAAAACGACGGATACCAAAGTGGTGGAGCTATATATTCTTACCAACGGCGTACATACAGATCTAGTTGTGCCCATCAAAACTGCGCAAATAGATTGGAGCCAAAAATTGCCTTTTAACAATACCAAAGGTAAACAGACAGATTTCAAATATGTGGCGTTTGGCTGGGGGGATAAAGGTTTTTACCTGGATACGCCAACCTGGGCAGAACTCAAGTTTTCAACGGCATTCAAAGCCGCGTTTTGGCTCAGCGATTCTGCGATGCACTGCACTTTTTATAAGCAAATGAAACCAGGTAATGACTGTAAAAAAATGATGCTTAGCGTTAAGCAATACGAGGATTTGATTACATTTATAGATAATCGTTTTGATAAAGATGCTGCCGGTCATTATATTCTGATTCCGACCAATGCGGTTTACGGAGCCGATGATGCATTCTATGATGCCAAAGGCAGATACAACTTTACCTACACCTGCAATACTTGGGCAAATGACGGACTCAAAGTCGCCGGACAGAAGGCTGCGTTATGGACAGCTTCAGATTTTGGAATCTTTGGACATTATAAATAATTTTTTGTTGAAATATTTATGATCTTCTCCGAAATTTAATCATCATTATTTCAGTTGTCATGCCAACTTCTTTTAAATTTTTGCAGTAACAAAAACAGTCGATAAATCACAGAATTTCACTAAATTTGCCAACCAAAAAGCTAAGAGCGAATTGCTATTAGCCAAAAGCCAAACAATATGACTTCACAAGAGATAAGACAGCAATTTTTAGATTTTTTCCAAAGTAAAGGACACCTGATTGTGCCTTCTGCGCCCATTGTTCTCAAAGATGATCCTACGCTCATGTTTTCAAATTCTGGGATGACGCAGTTCAAAGATTATTTCTTAGGTTACAAAGAGCCAAAATCGACAAGGATTGCTGATACTCAAAAATGCCTAAGGGTTTCCGGTAAGCATAATGATCTGGATGATGTAGGCCGTGATACCTACCACCACACCATGTTTGAGATGCTGGGAAATTGGAGTTTTGGTGATTATTTTAAAAAAGAAGCCATTGGCTGGGCTTGGGAATTATTGACAGAAATTTACAAAATCCCAAAAGAAAACCTTTATGTTACTGTTTTTGAAGGAGATTCTAAAGAAAACTTGGATCGCGATCAGGAGGCATTCGATTTTTGGAAACAACATATAGATGAAAGCAGGATTATCAACGGAAATAAAAAGGATAACTTCTGGGAAATGGGTGCAAGTGGTCCTTGCGGGCCATGTTCGGAGATCCATGTCGACCTGAGGTCAGAAGAAGAAAAAGCCAAAGTTTCAGGATTAGAACTCGTTAATAACGATCATCCTCAGGTTGTAGAGATCTGGAACCTCGTTTTCATGCAGTTTAACAGGAAAGCAGACGGATCGTTGGAAAACCTTCCTGCAAAACATATTGATACCGGGATGGGATTTGAGCGTCTTTGCATGGCGCTTCAGCACAAAGAATCCAATTATGATACGGATGTTTTCACTCCGTTAATTTCAAAAGTAGAAGCACTTTCCGGGAAAAAATATACCGGAATTTTAACAAACGAAAAAGATATTGCCATCCGCGTGGTGGTAGATCATATCCGCGCCGTTTCTTTTGCCATTGCAGACGGGCAGCTTCCTGCCAATAGCGGTGCAGGCTATGTCATCAGACGAATCCTGAGAAGAGCAATCTCTTACGCTTACCGATTTCTTGACAGAAAAGAGCCTTTTCTTTTTGAGTTGGTATCAGTTCTGAAAAATCAAATGGGACAATTTTTCCCCGAATTGGTTAAGCAGGAAAAACTGATTACCGAAGTGATTAAAGAAGAGGAAACTTCATTCCTCAAAACTATAGAGCACGGACTTATCCGTGTAGAAAAGCTGATTCAGCAGACAATTTCTGATCAACTGACTGTTTTGCCAAGTGAAGAAGTCTTTGAATTGTATGATACATACGGCTTCCCGGATGATTTAACAAGGATTATTGCCGAGGAAAAAGGGTTAACCATAGACGAAGCTGGTTTTGAAGCGGAAATGCAGAAGCAAAAGCAACGCTCCAAAAAGGATTCTGCAGCCAAGGTTTACGATTGGGTTATTTTGGAAGAAAAACCGGAAAAGTTTGTCGGGTACGATCAGTTAGAAACCGAAGCTTATATCACGCGATATAGGAAAATAGAAAACAAAGACGGCGAATTTTATCAGATTGTTCTGGATAATACACCTTTCTATCCCGAAGGTGGCGGACAGGTAGGTGACAAAGGTCTCCTAGAGAATGCCGTAGAAAGCCTGGAAGTTTTGGATACCAAAAAAGAAAATGGACTCATCATTTCTTTGATTAACCATCTTCCAAAAGATGCAAACGCTGTGTTTTATGCGAAAGTAAATGTTTCTGACAGGAAAAATTCCCAAGCCAACCACTCCGTGACGCATTTGCTTCATGAGGCTTTGCGCGAAGTTTTGGGTACGCATGTGGAGCAAAAAGGATCTTACGTTGGCCCGGATTATCTGAGGTTTGATTTTTCTCATTTCAGTAAGATGAATGAAGAGGAATTGGCTTTGGTAGAGCAGAAAGTCAATGATAAAATTAAAGAAAATATAGCTTTGCAGGAGTTCAGAAGCATACCGATTCAGGAAGCTTTGGACAAAGGCGCAATGGCACTTTTTGGTGAAAAATACGGCGATCATGTCCGGATGATCCAGTTCGGAAGTTCTAAGGAGCTTTGTGGTGGGACACATGTGAAATCTACGAGCGAAATTGGACATTTTAAATTAGTATCCGAGAGTTCTACAGCAGCAGGAATCAGAAGGATAGAAGCCATCTCGGGTGATAAATCCAATGAATATTTTAAACATATCGAAGATCAGATTTCGGAATTATCACAACTTCTAAAGTCAAAAGATATAACCAAAGCGGTAGAAAAGTTGCTGGAAGAAAATGCCACATTGAAATCCGAAGCCGAAGCCTTTAAAAAAGATAAAGCCAAAGCAGAAATACAAAACTGGAAAAATGATTTTGTAGAAAGCAATGGTAAAAAGCTATTGGTGAAAAAAACATCGCTGGATGCAGGATCGGTTAAGGATATTGTTTTCCAACTGAAAAAAGAAACCCCGAACTCTGTTATCATTATCATCTCTGATGCCAATCAAAAACCAATGATTACGGTAGGAGTAAGTGCAGACTTGGAAAATAGTTACCATGCAGGCAATATTGTTAAAGAATTGGCTAAAGAAATCCAAGGCGGAGGCGGCGGAAATCCCGGTTTTGCGACGGCTGGAGGAAAAAATATTGATGGTATAGAAAAAGCTTACCAGAAAGCTCTTGAAATCTAATCCTACAAAAAGTCAAATAAAAAATGGTCGGAAATTTTCCGACCATTTTTCTTTTAATTAAACTACTTCATTTAGTTTTTACCCCGGGTTAATAACCATATCACAAGCCCAACGACGCCAACAACGAGGATGATTCCCCACCACATTCCGGCTTTAAAAATTGTTTCTACCGCCTCGCAGCTTGTTAATAATCCTAAGATTAGGAATAATGGTAAAATATTAAGATAACGTTTCATAATTTATTGATTTGTCTTGGAAGTTCAAATCCTGAGCCAAATCAGCTTTTATCTAAAAATGAGTTTAATTCTTGGGTAATGTTTTCACTTTATTTTTGTTGGATCTTTCCTCAAATTTTTTAACGATATATCCAATCACAAAGGGAGCTGCCCAAGTTAATGCTATTCTTAAAAGTCTTGTTCTCATAATTTTTTATATTTAAAAGAATGAGTTACAAGAAGTACGCCATTCATTTATTTTTGGGTAAGCGGATCATTTTCAAAAGTCAGTCTGTCCCAACCGTATTTGATAAAATTTCTGATGTTTTGATGATCATTACCGTCCGGGTTTTTTAGGACATCGTTTCTGTAAAAATCCCCGAAAAGATGTAAGGTTTTTTCTTGGGAAAGACCTTCACGTTTTGCAAACGCAAAGATTTTACAAGAACCATTATTTTGATTGGCCTCGTTTCTCAAATCACCATTGATGAAGGCTGTTGGCGTAAATTGGAAATAATTCTCAATATAATCTATAGTCTCCTGAAAAGTGATGGATTCTGCTTCCTGATTTAGTTTTTTCAAAAAATTGTCCATTAAAATTTTTTAGGTAAAAATAAAACAAAAATCCCTCATTTTGCGGGATTTTTATAGCGTTTCGGTGTTTATTAATAAGAACCTTTCTCAATATAATGAGCGGCAATTTGCTCTGTTAATGCAATTGGATTTGGGGTGTTCACATACTTTGTGAAACGTCTCAAACCTGCCAGCATCATTCTTTGCTCATCACCTTCGGAGAAGGCAACAATACCTTCTTTGGCATTTACAGAGATAATGTCAACCGCTTTGTAAAGGTTTAGTCTTGCCATTGCAGCCTGTACAGAATCTGTTGAGAAATGTTTCTCAGCTCTCAGGATCGCTGATTCTGCCATATAGATTTGGTTAAGGATTTCGGAAGCGTTAAGCAGTAAATGCTGCTGCTTTTCAATCTCCATCATATATTTTTGAAGCGCAGATCCGGAAACCATTAGGAATACTTTTTTCAGGTTTTTGATGACTTCTTTTTCTTCAGACATATATTCTGAATAATCAGGAATATCAAAAGACGGAATGCTCATCAACTCTTTACCTACATTTTTTGCAGGCGTGAGAAGGTCAATTTTGCCTTGCATCGCACGCTTAATCAACATTCCTACAGAAAGTAGTCTGTTAATTTCGTTGGTTCCTTCGTAAATTCTTCCAATTCGGGAATCCCTCCAGGCAGATTCCATCGGTGTCTCTTCGGAAAAGCCCATTCCACCATAGATTTGGATACCTTCATCAGCCACGTGTTGTGCAGAATCAGAAGCAAAAGTTTTGAGGATAGAACATTCTACCGCAAATTCTTCTACACCTTTCAGTTCCGCAGCTTGATGATTTTCTCCAGCAGCTACTAGTTCTTCAATCTTGTCTTCGACATTTTTCGCCGCTCTGTAAGCACCCGATTCGCAGACATAAGTTAATGTTGCCATTTCGGCCAGTTTCTTACGGATAGCGCCGAAAGTGTTGATGGAAACTTTGAACTGTTTTCTTTCAGTTGAGTATTGGATGGCGTGATCCAAGATCCTCCTGTGTGCATCAAGGCAAGCTGCAGAAAGTTTGATACGGCCAACATTAAGTGCATTTAGCGCGATTTTAAAACCATTATTTCTTTCGCCCAAAAGGTTCTCCACCGGGATTTTCATATCATTGAAGAAAACCTGTCTTGTAGAAGACGCGCGGATTCCCAATTTATGTTCCTCTTCGCCGAAAGTTAAACTCTCCGGATTTTCTAATTCTGAACGGTTGATAACAAAACCTGTGATGTTTTTGTCATCATCAATTTTTGCAAACAATGTGAATGTATCCGCAAAACCTGCATTGGAAATCCACATTTTTTGTCCATTGATGATATAATGTTTACCGTCATCGGACAATCTCGCCTTGGTTTTTCCACTGTTGGCGTCAGAACCTGCATCCGGCTCTGTCAAGCAATATGCACCGAATTTAGTTCCTGCCGCCAAATCCGGAAGGTATTTGTTTTTCAAATATTCGCTTCCATAAAGTAGAATAGGTAAAGTTCCAATTCCTGTATGTGCACCATAAGCTGTTGCTAATGAACCTGTTGCTCCAGAAATGTAATCGCAAGCCAACATTGTGGTGACAAAGCCCATTCCCAATCCGCCATAAGTTTCTGGAACGGCAATTCCCAAAAATCCCATTTCCCCTATTTTGCGCATTAACTCTTCTGTTAAAGCATAATCTTTAGCCTCAAATCTTGGCTTATTAGGTACCACTTCTTTATCTACAAACTCTTTTGCAGAATCACGAAGCATTTTTTGTTCTTCGGACAATTCTTCGATACTGAAAATGTCCTGCGAAAGAACTTCCTTCACAAGGAACTCTCCGCCGTCTATTGTTTTGGTTTCTGTTGACATAATAATTTTTTATTTTTATATAAAGTACATTGTACAAGTACAAAGACTTCAATTTGATTATTTTAAATTCTAATTATTTTATACTTAATACTTTGTACATCATACATTGTACAAATTACAACAACTCAAACACGCTCGCTGCGCCTTGACCAGTTCCTACACACATTGTCACAACGCCATATTTGTTTTGTCTGCGTTTCATTTCGTCAAGAAGCTGAACTGTTAATTTAGTTCCTGTGCAGCCAAGTGGGTGTCCCAATGCGATGGCACCGCCGTTTACGTTGACGATGTCTGGATTAATTTTCAATTCCCTTAAAATGGCTACGGATTGAGAAGCAAACGCTTCATTCAGTTCGAACAAATCGATGTCTGATTGTTT
Organism: Epilithonimonas sp.; assembly: GCF_056329745.1. Lineage (NCBI taxonomy): Bacteria > Pseudomonadati > Bacteroidota > Flavobacteriia > Flavobacteriales > Weeksellaceae > Epilithonimonas > Epilithonimonas sp. Next base: position 32,776 of record NZ_JBWEYV010000017.1, read on the forward strand.
AAGGCCTGCCTGCTCCAAAGCTTTTGGGATAGCATACATTGGCCCAATTCCCATAATTCTTGGTGGAACTCCAACCGTAGAATAGGAGAGAAGTCTCGCTACTGGCGTTAAGTTTAATTCTTTAACCATTCTTTCTGACATTACCATTGTGAAAGCGGCACCATCAGAAGTTTGTGAAGAATTACCTGCTGTTACAGAACCATTCGCTGCAAAAACAGGACGTAGTTTTGCCAAAGCTTCTACGGAGGTGTCTGCTCTTGGTCCTTCGTCTTGCTTAAATGCATATTCTTTGGTCTGGATTTTTTCCTTTTCGTCCAGGAAATTATATTTCACATCAATTGGGACAATCTGACTCTCAAATTTTCCTTCTTTGATAGCATTCATTGCTTTCTGGTGGGAGTTGTATGCAAACTGGTCTTGTTCCTCACGGCTTACTTTGAATTCGTTAGCAACTGCTTCTGCCGTTAATCCCATTCCCCAATAATAATCTGGGTTTTTCTTGGCCAAATCCGTGTCTGGGATTGGTTTGTAGCCGCCCATTGGGATATAAGACATACTTTCTGCACCTCCGGCGATGATACATTCTGCCATTCCGGCTTTGATTTTCGCTGCCGCAATAGCAATCGATTCTGAGCCTGAAGCGCAATATCTGTTGACTGTTACACCCGGAACTTTGTCTGTATCCAATCCCATTAATGAAATGAGTCTGGCGACGTTAAGTCCTTGTTCTGCTTCCGGCATTGCACAACCAACAATCAGGTCATCGATGCGAGCTGGGTCTAGGTTTGGAACATCTTTCATCAGACGTTCTATCACAGTTGCCGCCATATCATCGGGACGGGTGAAACGCAAAGAGCCTTTTGGCGCTTTACCAACTGCTGTTCTGTATCCTGTTACTATATATGCTTCCATTTATTTGAAGATGTTAGAGTTTAGATGTTAGAAATTAGATTTGAGAATTTCAAATAAAGTCTAACCATTATTTAATTTAGTTTTAAATGAATAAATCATTTTCTGAATTTCAGCAAGTTCATTTGTTAAAGGTGTAATTTCGATTTCTTGTTTAAAATTTAATTCAAACAAAAGGATTAATTGGGTTTCAAGTTCATAAGCAGAACCAGAAGCTATTCCTAAAAATTGAATAAATTCTTTAACATTATTTCTTCCTGCACCCTCGGCAATATTAGAAGGAATTGAAACTGCACATCTTCGAATCTGACTTATCAATCCAAATTTTTCTTCAATTGGTAAATTTTGGGTAATGATGTAAATTTCTTTAACCAAATCCATCGACCGTTTCCAAATCTGCAAATCTTGTAATCTGTGCGCTTTCATCTAACTTCTAATATCTAATTTCTCAATTCTAATTTCTTACTGGTTTCCCTGTTTTTAACATTCCACCGATTCTCTCAAGCGTTTTTCTTTCGCCGCAAAGTGAAAGGAATGCTTCTCTTTCAAGATCCAATAAGTATTGTTCAGAAACCTCGGTCTGTTCAGAAAGATTACCGCCGGTCATTACATAACCGATTTTATTAGCTATTTTTCTGTCGTGTTCCGAGGCGTAACCACCTGCAACCATTTGGTCTGTGCCAACGTAGAACATTCCCATGGCTTCGTTTCCAAGAACTTTAACTTTCTCAGGAACTGGTGGTGTATATCCTAATTCATCCAAAACAATAGCCTGACGTTTTGCTTCGGCAATCTGTCTGTCTTTGTTGACGACGATTATATCTTTATCTGTCAAAATTCCCATTTGCTTAGCTTCCCAAGCCGAAGTTGCCACTTTTGCTGTAGCGATATTCATAAAGTAATTTCGCAAATGATTGGTTTTAACATCATCAGGAAGTGCACCTTTGAGGGCTCTCAACGCAAATTCCTTAGTTCCCCCACCACCAGGGATTAAACCAACACCCACTTCTACCAAACCGATGTAAGTTTCTGCTGCAGCAACAATTTTGTCTGCGTGCATAGAGAATTCGCAACCACCACCAAGCGTCATCCCGAACGGTGCAGCGATTACCGGAATCGCTGAATATCTCAACTTCATAGAAGTCTGCTGGAACATCGCGATGGCCATATTCAGTTCATACCAATCCTGTTCAACAGCCATCATCATTACCATTGCGAGATTGGCACCGACTGAGAAATTGTCAGCCTGGTTACCAATAACCAAACCTCTGTAATCTTTCTCGGCAATATCAATGGATTTATTAAGACCTTCCAAAACGCCACCACCAAGTGAATTCATTTTTGAACGGAATTCAAAGTTCAAAATGCCGTCGCCAAGGTCAATCAATGCAGATTCGGAATTAGACCAAACCGTTTTTTCTTTTCTGATATTATTAAGAATGATGAAAGCATCCTGACCCGGAATTGGTTCGTAAGTTTTCGTATTCTGATTGTAGAACAATTGCTTACCATTTTCTAGCCTGTAGAACGATTCGTTTCCGGCAGCCAGCATTTCTTTTACCCAATCTGCCACTTTGTAACCTTCGCTTTCAATAAGGTCAATTCCTTTCTGAACACCTACAAAATCCCAGTTTTCAAATGGTCCGTATTTCCAGGCATAACCGGTTTTCATCGCATCATCGATAGAGTAGAATACATCCGTGATTTCCGGAACGCGTTGAGAAACGTAAGCAAACAATGAAGCGAAATGTTTTCTGATCAATTCTCCGGCTTTGGATTGGTCTTTCAACAAAATCGGTAAACGGTTTTTCAAACTTCCTGCCTCTTTGGCTGTGCTAACGATTGAAAGTTTTGGTTGTTTTGTCGGCTCGTAACCCAATGTTTCATAATTAAGAACGAAACGGTTTATATTTCCGCCGGCATCTTTTTCTTTGTAATAAAAACCTTTTTTGGATTTATCGCCAAGGAATTTATTTTCAATCAGGAAATTCAAAGTTTTGGAATCTTTAAGCGACTGAACCATTTCATCGTCTTTAAGATTGGCCTGAAGTCCTTTGGTTACATTGAAAGCTGTATCTAATCCAACCAAATCTCCCAATTTGAAAGTTCCGGTTTTTGGACGGTTCAGCAGATCTCCGGTCAAAGAATCAGCTTCTTCAATCGTTAAGCCAATTTCTTCCGTCAACTCCATAATCTTCGCCATCGAATAAACCCCAATTCTGTTCCCGATAAAACCTGGCGTGTCTTTACAAAGAACCGTGGTTTTCCCCAGGAATTTTTCGCCGTAAGACATAAAGAAATCAATCACAGATTGGTCTGTTTTTGGACCTGGAATGACCTCGAATAACTTCAAATATCTTGGTGGATTGAAAAAGTGTGTTCCGCAGAAATGTTTCTGAAAATCTTCTGACCTTCCTTCTGACATTAGATGAATCGGGATGCCCGATGTGTTGGAAGTAATTAAAGTTCCCGGCTTACGTAGTTTGTCCACTTTTTCGAACATCGATTGTTTGATGTCCAACCTCTCGACAATCACTTCAATCACCCAATCCGAATTTTTGATTTTCTCAAGATCATCCTCGAAGTTTCCAACGGTAATTCTGGAAGCAAAAGCCTTGTCATAGATTGGCGAAGGATTGCTTTTCAGAGCGTTGTTAAGATGGCCTTGCGCCACGCTGTTTCTTGTTTTTTTGTCTGTATTTTCCGAATCTTTCGGAGGCATATCCAACATCAAAACCTGAATGCCGTTACCCGCCAGATGGCAAGCAATTCCGGAACCCATAACACCCGATCCGAGAACCGTAACGTGTTTTATTTTTCTGTTCATTGATTAAGATTTTTTATTTGTTATATTAAAATTTGGCTTATTTCCTTTTATTAAGGTCGTTTGCAATCTTGAGGATGTCCGTCATCACTTCCTTGAAAACTGCAAATTTTTCCGGCGCAATGTTTTCCAACACTTTTTTGTTGAAATTAAGAACGACTTCTTTAGATAAATTCCTGGAATTGATGCCTTTATCGGTCAGTTTGATAATGACTTCGCGCTTGTCTGTCGTTGTTTTTTCTTTATAGATATAACCGTTATCCTCAAGCAGCTTGATAATCCTAGTAAGCGAAGTGGGTTCAATCGCCATTTTTGGGCCAAGATTTGTACTTCGCGTCCCTTCCTTGGGATCGATTTTAAGTAATGTAAGTGCTTGTACAGCAGTAGAGTTATATAAGGAAGCCTGATCCGAATACATTTTCGAGACTGCCAGCCATGCCGACTTGAGCATGAGATCTACTGTTTCAACTTTTTCAGAATTTTTCTTTTCCATAATCATATCTTGAAGTGCCTTTTACAAATATAAAAAAAATACTATGCATGCATAGTATTTTTAATAAAGTATAGTTAAGTTATTGATTTGTAGTTATTTAAATATTATGCAAATCTTAATATAATAATTAAATAAAACTGTTATTTAAGATAAAACACCTCATTTGATGCGCTTTTCCAAAGACTGTTTAACTTCTGCCAAAGTATGACAATTGTCATGTGAATCATCCGAATTCAGTTCCCAAAAATCATTTTTAAACGTTAATTTAAATTTTTGCAGATCTTCGGAAAAGTTTTTTTGCAGATAAGAAAACATCATTTCTTTTTCCAGTTTTGGTGCATTAATTTCGGGCGCGCGGAAACTTTGATTGAAGTTGAGGATTTTGGGCTTGATTAATTCCTGATGATTAAGAATCACTTCTTCTGTTGTTCCACTGATAAGTTTTCGATCTTTGATCCACCAGATTTTATCCGCAAATTCTTTTGCCAAACGCCAATCGTGTGAGGAGAAAAGTATCAGTTTATTCTCGGATTTTGCCAGATTTCTGAGAAGCGAAAGGATCATCAACTTGTTTTCTTCGTCCAGATGCGTGGTGGGTTCGTCCAGAATAATAAAAGGTGAATTTTGTGCCAATGCCCTTCCTATAAAAGATTTTTGAAGGTTTCCGTCGGATAACTCGGTTAGCTTTTTATTCTGATATTCTGATAAGTTGAGTTTATTGATAATCTCGGTAATTTCTTGTTTATCAGTTTCATTCAATTTAAAATAATAAGGATAATGGATATATTTTCCTAAGGAAATCAAATCTGTAACCGTGTAATTATCAGGGATTTCAGCTTTTGAAAAAACAATAGCAATCTGCGAAGCTATTTCGTTTGAATCCAGCTTCTGAATTGATATTCCATTAATGAAAATTTCGCCATTTAAAAGCTTATTTTGCCCAAGAATAGATTTGATTAAAGTGGTTTTTCCGATTCCGTTATTTCCCATTAGCAGACAAACTTCGCCCAAACCCAAAGACGAATTAATCTCCGAAACCAATGGGTTGGCGTAGCCGATTGCTGTATTATTTATTTCTAAAAAACTCATTTTATGAATTGTCTTTCTATAAAAAATTGACTTGTTGAGATTGACTTCCTAAAACCATTTGCTTAGATCTCTTTCAGAATGACCAGTTTTATATTTTAAGCATTTGTTAAACTTTTTTCTTCATGAGCATTACCAATATCACAGGGATTCCGAAAAATGTAGTGATAATATTAATAGGAAACTGACTTAGTTCCGAAATGATCGAAAAAACCTGCATGATTAATATTCCTAAAATCATATTCAGGATCCATTGATGCCAAAGTTGGGCGGGATTCCAAATCATTCGGCAAAAATGTGGCACTACTACGCCAATAAATAAAATTGGCCCCAGAAATGCCGTAACCGAAGCCGAAAGTAGAGAAGAAGCCACAATAATACTAATTTTTAATCTGGATTGGCTGATGCCGAAACTCTGTGCGTAAGCTGCGCCAAGCGAATTCCCTATCAATGGTTTTATGGATCTGAATGTGAAAATTAATCCAATGATAATTAAAACCGTAAGAATTGCAATTTGAACTAAAGTGGTTTGATTATTCGCACCAAAAGTCCAAAGCATATAATTTTTGAGACTTTGACTTTCCACATAAAACTGTAGGAATGACACCACAGCGCCGGCCAAAGCAGAAATCAGAAATCCGAAAATAATTATAAAACTTTTATCCCGAAATCGGTTAGAAAATAAGAGCAAAACCATCATCAGAACAATACTCCCTATAATGGATGACAGGCTGATAAAACTGTTCTGTAAAAAATCTGGAATAGTGATATCTTGCGAAAAAAAGATATAAGATGCGACAAACAAACTTGAAACCGAGGTAATGCCCAAAACATCTGGGCCAGCCAACGGATTTTTGAAATATTCCTGCAACAGAAAACCACTTGTTGGGATGGCAATGCCTGCCAGAAGCATTGCCAAAGCGCGGTTAATACGGAATCCTGCAATCTGGAAATTTGCAGAATCTGAACTGAAAAAATCCGAAAAATTCAGTTTTGCAAAACCAATATTAAGATTGATAAAAAACGCTAAAATGCCCATAGCAATGATTAAAATGATTAGAGCAGGAAAGCGTCTCATTGTAACAAGTAGATTATTTTAAAGATTTTTTTGGACCCGAAATTCCAACCTTTTCCTTATTGTCATTACTTTTGGAAGTAGTATTGTGAGCCAGCATCTGATTAATTTTCTGATTCAGGATTTCTTCCGTCATAGAGCCGATTGTTTCATCTGTTTTGTCTCCTTTTTGCATCAAAGTAAAAGGAATAGATTCGCCACCCCAAGATTTGAAATTATTTTTAAAAAAATCAGTCCGTAAAAGTGTTCCATCCAAAAGCACGACATGTTTTCTGATATTATATTCATCAGCAAAATCACTGACATCGGTCGCCCAATCGGTTTTGTTGTCCAAGCTTACAAAAGTGAATTTGACAGGCTGATTTTGTAATTCTTCCATCTTTTTTCGAAAATGCGGGATCTCCTGCATGCATGGGCCACACCAGGTGGCAAAAAAATTGGTGACATAAAGCGTATCGGAATTAATGTTTTTCAAATCTTTTGATAGGCCTTGCGGAGATAACTCACGAAGTTCAGCCACTTCAGCAACAGATTTTTTTGGTTTAGCCGTTATAGAATCTTCTTTAGAAGCCGCTTCTGCGACTTTCTCGTCATTTTTTTTACAAGCTGCCAGGCTGAAAACTACTATAGAATAGAAAAGTATCTTTTTCATCTTATTTTTTTGCAATTATTTTGATGCTTTTGTTGACGTGACCTGAGTTTCGTCAATTTTTCATTAATTTTGATTCCTGACAATGGAAAATCAATTAACAATCGCCAGTCAACCTCAGTTTTACAGGCTAAAAATAGCTAAAAAACGGCAACTGACCAAAAACGTTTTTGCTTTGGAACTAGATATTCCTAAGGATTTAAAATCAAACTTTATTTACCGGGCAGGGCAGTATGTTACGTTAAAATACAATGTGAATGAAGAAGAAATCCAGAACGATTATTCTTTTACTTCGGCACCTTATGAGAGTAAGCTGCAACTGGCAATAAAGGTTAACAGCCAACAAAGTTCTGCCAACTATTTGTTTAGTCATTTTAAAATTGGAGATGAAGTCTCAGTAAGTGCACCCTCTGGTAGGTTTTATCTCCAGCCAAAGCCTAATGAAAAGAGAACGATTCTAGCTTTTGCGTCAGGGATTGGTATAACGCCTATTATTAGCCATATCAAGGATATCTTGCATGTCGAGAAACTGACGAGGGTTTACCTTTTTTATGGTAACAAAAGTTATGAGGATATTGTTTTTCGTGATGAATTAGAAGATTTGCAAAACAATAATCCCGGAAGATTAGAGGTATTCTATTTCTTTTCTAAGGAAAAGGTGAAAGACAGGCTTTTTCAGGGACGATTGGATGAAAAGAAAATTTCACTTATCATCAATCAATTACTACATCTGGATGAGGATGATGAAGAATCTACCATTTGGGACAGTACCGATAAGGTATTGATTTGTGGATCCGGAGCGATGATAAAATCGGTTGCCAATGCCTGTTTTAACCACGGGATTCCTAAAAAAAACATTCATTTTGAATTGTTTGAATCTTTCAATGAGGATATTTATCCCACCGAAAAAGAATTTCCCCTGATTGAAAACGTGAATGTTAAAATTAAGTTCAACCATGTTGTGAAAGACGACATTATCCTTAAAAATAACGAGCGCAAACTTCTACAGCAATTGTTGGATTTGGGTTACAAGTTGCCTTATTCCTGCAAATCCGGTATTTGTGGAAGCTGCCTCTGCTATCTGAAAAGTGGCGAAGTGGATATGACCGAAGATGAGTATCTCACAGAAAAGGAAAAACAACAGGGAAAAATATTGCCATGTGTTTCTATTGCAATGAGTAAAGATGTATCTTTAGATTTTGATTTATATTAATTATGATAAAGGCTTTTACCAACATTTTGAGAGTAGCTTTCCGCCTGGCGGAACTGGCTGTCTTGCTGATGGTATTGGCTAATTTTTGGGTTGTAGCCTTGACAAGCGGTAGGACCTATACAAGGATCAGCAAAGTACCTCCCAGAGATTGCGCGCTGGTTTTAGGGACATCGCCCAAAATGCGATCCGGTGTTGCAAATCCTTACTTTACAGCCCGTATGGATGCGGTAGGAACACTTTACCACCACGGAAAAATCAAAAAAATTATCGTTAGTGGTGAGAAAAGTGATAATTATGACGAGCCTGCTGCTATGAAAAAATTCCTTGTTTATAACGAAGGTGTTCCCGAGAATATTATTGTTCAAGATCCAAAAGGCTTCAATACCCATAAGAGTATCCTGAGGTGCAAAAATGTCTTTAAAGAGAAGAATGTCATCATCGTTTCGCAGGGTTTTCACAATCTTCGAGCACTTTTTTTTGCAAGGAATAATGGGATGAATGCCTTAGGGTACGATGCGCAGGATGTGAGCAAAAATGAAAGCTTTTACCGCAACCACATCCGCGAATTTTTTGCTAGGGTTTTGGCGGTGTTTTATTATGTTTTGGGAATTTCGCCAGAAGAGTAGCAACTTTTTTATATATCATGATCATCTGGAGGCAATGGCAAATTCTTTGTTATATAAATAACAAATTTCAAAAAGATGAAAAATTCAATAAAAATAATATTGGGGCTGGTATCAATAAGCTTGATGTCATGCCTTGCAACACCAGAAAACTATAGGTACGGCGGAAATAGCGGGTACAGAAATAATAACCAATATTATCAGGGCTTTTCTGATGGTTACAGGGCTGGTTATTTTCAGTCACCTGATGGGTTCTATTATGCTCCAGATGTCGTTTATTTGGATAATAACGGACGCTATTACAGGAATGGATCTACTTATAATTCAAGAAATGCAATGCGTGGCAATGTAATAATTTCTCCCAAAAGAAATAGCAATAGAAATCAAAATTATGGGGATCAGCAAAATTACAGAACACCTCAAAACAATAACTATAGATCGCAACCAAATCGTGGCGACCAAAACAGTATGAGGAATTCTCAACCCGTAAGGGAAATTCAGGCTCCAGTAAGAACACAACCTCAAGCACAACCTCAGCCTCAGCCTTCTCCGCAACAACCTCAAGAAACGCGAACTAACAGCAATGAAAGTTTGAGAAGATAATAATATTAAGATAGATTTATTTGAGTTTTAATAACAGAGGGATATAGATTTTATGTGCTGTATGTATGCGATTTCTCTGGTTCTGTAGTTCAAGTATAAGAATGTATTGAACAGCTATTTGATCCTACAATTGATTTATAAATAAGTTTGAAATAGATATTATGAAACTCACATTATTTTGTGAGTTTTTTTATGTAAATGTTTATATCGGGAAATATACTATAGTTATATTAGTTCAATAATTAAGGTAGAATCTACGGAGACAAATAGAGCTCCTTTATATTGATTCTTTTGATGAAACAAGATGATGAACCAACTTTTAAAATCAAAACATTTTGATATGACAACCCACCACAATTAACTTTTTCCCATATTTGTAAAAATTTAACCTATGCAGACTTTACTTTTAGAAGATGACCCTGTATTATCATCCGAAATTGCACTGTTTCTGGAATCCAAATCCATTAAAACCGACATTGCTGACGATGGCGAGAAGTTTATGGCTTTATTCCAAGATAAGTCCTATGACATCTTCCTTCTAGATATCAATGTGCCCAAGATCAACGGACTTGACGTTTGCAAAAAAATTAGGGAGACTAATGGTGACACACCTATTATCATCATCTCTGCCTACGATGGTATAGAGGAAAAGAAAGAAGCTTTCCTACGTGCTGCTGATGATTATTTGGTAAAACCCTTCTTGTTGGAAGAGCTTCTTTTGCGTATCAACTCACAACTCCGCCGTATAATGCCTAAATCTGAGGAAAAGGAAAAAATTACTATAGATGATCTTATTATTTATCCAGGAGACAGCAAGGTTTACCGCGGTGGCGAGGAGATTACCCTTACTGTGAAAGAGTTTCAGCTGCTGGAGCTGTTGGCACGCGCCAATGGCCGTACGCTATCCAAGCAATATATCTCGGACGAGGTATGGAAAAATCAGTTTCAGTCCACCAATAATGCCATAGAAGTTTACATTAATTTCTTAAGAAAAAAAATTGATAAAAATTTCAAAACCAAATTGATACATACACGCCCCGGCTTCGGTTACTATCTAAGTCCACTTTAATTAAAAGATTTCTTATCACTCATTATTAATTGTTCGTCATGTCTCTCAAACGTAAAATCGCCTTCAGTTTAAGTATTGCCTTTTCCCTGATATTTGGGATGATGATGGTGGTGATTTACTTCTCTTTTAGTGATTTTCGTAGAGACGAGTTTAGAGAACGTTTCCAGAAGCGTCTTGTATTTACCGTTAACTTCATTGCCAAGTCGGATAATTTCGAAAAAGAAGCACCTTTGTTCTTCGATGAGAACTCAGATAATGTGCTGCTTAATGAAAATATTATGATTTTCAACGCTGATAAGAAGCTCATCCACAGTACACTAAAGGATAAAAAAATAAGTTGGGACGAGAACCTGCTTCACCGTCTGGATACCGAGAAGACAGTGTATATGGAGAACTCTGTCCCCGAGATATACGCTGCACTGCGCAATATAAAAGGACATAACTATTATATCCTTACCAGTGCCAAAGATGTTACAGGTCAGTCAAAACTGGCTTTCTTAGAGTATATTCTTATCTTTTGTTATATCGTCAGCATTCTCTTGATTTGGTTCTTCAGTTATTACTTGGTTTCGAAATTTCTCGAACCTCTAGAACTGCTTAAATCTGAGATGTCCAACATCACGGTTCACGAACTGACGACTCCTGTAGAAGTGCCCAATTCCCATGATGAGATTGGTGTATTAGCCAACTCATTCAACCTGATGACAAGCCGCCTGAATGATGTCTTCCAGTCTCAGAAGGATTTTAACTCCAGTGCGGCGCACGAGATGCGAACCCCTCTTACCAGGATGGCCTTCCAACTGGAGAACCTGATCCGTTTAGAAACTCATTCTCTCAAAACGCGCTCCACGCTGGAAAAGATGCTACAGGATGTTTATCAACTATCGGATCTTACCCAATCCTTGCTGCTGTTGTCCAAATTTGATAAACAGAGCATTTCTACAGTGTACGAAGAAGTTAGGATTGATGAAGTTGTCTTTGATGCTTTTGAAGTCGTACACCGCAATTTCCCAGAATTTAAAATTGATTTCCAGATTGACAGCAACAGTATAGAAGATGCAGACCTTACGGTAAGTGGTGTTAAATCCCTTTTACAAATCACGTTTGCTAATTTGTTTAAAAATGCAGCTTTGTACTCTGATAATCAAGAGGCAGATATTGTCATTTTAGAAACATACCAACACATTGAGGTAAAAGTATTGTCAAAAGGGAGAACTATTCCTATAGAGGAAAGGGAACGTCTTTTTGATGCCTTCATGCGCGGTAGCAACTCTCTTAACAAATCAGGTTCCGGACTTGGTTTGCGTATCGTTAAACGTATTTTAGAATACCACGGTGCCGATATTATCTATACAGAGCCATCCGAGGAAGAAAATCTTTTTACGGTTGTTTTTAACAAATAAAACCGATGTACCACAATTCTGTTTTTCTCATTTTATGAACTCGATTCTTATACTGAAGTTCTCCACAGATTGTGTGTTCATCGGATTTTTATGAGGTTCTAAAACCACAATTAAGTTTTTTTTAAGGTGTATTTAAGGTCGTTTTAATCTTAAGATATCATATTTGCAGAAACCCAAAACGAGTAAATATGCTTAAAATTACAACGCTGGTGTTATCCTTCTCGGCATTCACTTTTCTTTCCGGGCAAGATCCACAATCATTACAGGACTACGAGCAGGCTTTCCGGCAAAATAACCTTCAGGTTCTCGCCGCACAGTACAATATCAGCATGGCAGAAGCCGATATCATTCAGGCAAAGATCTGGGATCTTCCTCAGGTAAGCGGTTATATCAACGCTTATAATCCCGAGCAGAATAAAGCTTTTGATGCCGGTAAGTCAAAAGGGGTAGAGGTTTCCCAATTGATCTACATGGGTGGTAAAAAGAAAAACGAAATACAGTTTGCAAAATCCAGCAAAGAACTGGCACAGCTCCAGTTTAATCAATTGTTGGTCGATCTGCATGCACAGTTACGCAGCGCTTTTTACAACCTGATATACGAGCAGAAAAAGAAAACCAGTATAGATGGGCAGCTCAAGTACATGAATGAATTGCTGGCAGCTTACAAGGTGCAGACAGATAAAGGGAATATCTCTCTTAAAGATTATGTACGCCTGCAAAGCATTGTGATACAGCTTAATAACGACAGGATTGAGATTAATAATAACATTCTGGCTCTCCAGCAGACTTTAAAGGTTCTTACAGGTCTTGCAGACCATATACAACCTGCTTTGGAAAAGCTGGTAGAGAATGAGATGCTTGTTTCCCAGCCTTTTGGTGATGTGGCGATTCTTAAAGAAAAAGCTTTACAAAACAATGCCGACTATCTTTATAACCTAAAACTTATAGACAACAGCCAGCTCTTTGCACAATGGCAAAAATCGCTTAATGTACCGGATCTGAATGTCGGTGCCGAGTATGACCAGGGTTCTGGGACTTTCCGTAACGAGATCAACCTAAAGGTAGGCATCCCGATACCACTTTGGAAATCCAACAAGGGAAACGTGGAAAAAGCCAAATACGCGGTCCAACAGAATCAGAAAAACAGCGAGTATCAGAAACTTAACCTTCAGACTCAGGTAGATGCGGCTTACCAAACTTGGAAAAACCATTACGACCAGTACTTTGAACTCAAACCAATAGATCTGGACAACCTGCAAACTGTGTATAATGGTATCCTGACCAACTTTAGAAAAGGAAATGTCAGCCTGATAGAGTTTACAGATTTTATGGAGAGTTACAGACAAACAGTCCTGCAAATCTACGAGATGAAGAAACAAATCATGATTGCCGCAGAACAACTTAACCAGCTGGTGCAGACCAAGATCTTCTATTAGTCCCATTTATTGTATGATTTAATTAATATCAAAAAAGAAATGAAATCTAAAAATATTCTAGTTCCTGCTGCTCTTCTATTGGTGTTGGCTGCCTGCAGCAAGCAGGAGAATAATATCCCTGTGGTGGAAAAAGGTTTTGAGCTCAGCAATACCATGCTTAAGACCACTACTTTTGCAGAAGTGCAGAAAAAATACATCGATGACGAGTACAGCTTTTTCGGTAAAATCTCAGCCGATAAAAATCAGTACATCGACATTTATCCTTTAGTGGGCGGCAATGTCCTTAGCGTGAATGTAGAGCTGGGTGATTATGTACACCGCGGTCAGGTGCTGGCTACCATCCGTAGTACCGAGCTCGCTGAGGTACAGAAAGACGTCAGCGATTCCAAGACAGATTTGGTAGTGGCCGAGAACAATCTCCGCGTAGCTAAGGAAATGTACACCGGCAAATTGAATACCGAAAAGGACGTTCTAGAGGCAGAGAGTCAGGTCAAAAGGGCCAAAGATGCCCTGCGCCGCGCCAGTGATGTGAGCACGGTTTACAATGTCAAAAAAGGTAATATTTACAGTGTTATTTCACCAATTAACGGCTACATTGTACAAAAAGACATCAACAAGGATATGGAACTGAGGAGTGACCGCAGTGAGAATATTTTTGACGTGGCCAATACCAAAAATGTCTGGGCCATTATGAACGTTAACGAAGCTGATATCGATAAGATCAGCCTCGGGATGAAGGCGCGCGTCGCCACCTTATCCTATCCGGATAAAGTCTTCTACGGCACAGTGGATAAGATTTTCAAGATTATAGATCCCGATACCAATGCCATGCAGGCCCGCGTGGTACTGGACAATTCGCAGGGTTTGCTGATCCCGGACAGTAAGGCGACCATCAAGGTCTCTAAGTCAGAAAACCAAATGGCATTGGCAGTACCGTCCAAAGCCGTCATCTTTGATGATAACCGCTATTTTGTTGTAGTTTACAAATCACAAACCGATATCAAGATCAAAGAAGTCAAGATTCTCCGTCAGAATTCTGAAACCACCTATGTCTCCGAAGGCGTTGCAGAGGGCGACCGCATTGTTACCAATAACCAATTATTAATTTACAGATCGCTTAATAATTAATTTTTGGGCGTGTCCCTTTGTTTTTGCAGTCTACTGTGGTACAAAGGAATGGGCTTGGCCGCAAAAACAAGCGGGTCGGTCTCCGCACAGTCGCTTTTTTGTTTTCTATACGGTACAGGGCATCATATGTTCGGTTAAAAAAACAAAAAGAGCTCCGACATTGTGCTTCGCCCTCACGCAAGGGCAATGCTAATCAAACACCGTCACTAGACAATCTGCGCGGGCAGGTTATTTCATCACAACATAAAGATTATGAATAAATTTATCAAAAGTATTATTGCATTCTCTCTCCGGAATAAAGTCTTCACCTTTATTTGGGTTGCCATACTGGCCGTCTCGGGCTTTATCAGTTTCAAAAATATGCCTATTGAGGCCTTCCCCGATGTTACCAATACACAGATCGTTATCATCACGCAATGGAATGGGCGTAGCGCCGAGGAAGTAGAACGGTTTGTCACCACGCCTATAGAGCTGGCAATGAGTCCAGTTCAGAAAAAAACAAGCGTACGAAGTACCACCATGTTTGGGCTTTCCATTGTTAAGATCTTATTTGAGGATGGAGTAGATGATACTTTTGCCCGCAATATGGTCAACAACCAGCTACGTACCGTTAGCCTTCCGCAGGATATAGATCCCGAGGTACAGCCGCCTTATGGGCCTACAGGGGAGATCTTCCGCTATACGCTAGAGAGTAAAGACCGCGACTCTAGAGAATTGCTGACCTTGCAAACCTGGGTGGTAGACAGGGCTTTGCGTAGTGTTCCGGGCGTGGCAGATATCAATGTTTTTGGCGGGCAAGACAAAGTTTTCGAACTAAGCATCGATCCAAGAAAATTAGACAAGTATAACCTGACACCATCCGAAGTGCTGGAGGCCGTGACCAACAGCAACCTGAATGTCGGCGGTGATGTTATCGAAAAAAGCGGCCAGGCTTACGTGGTGAGAGGGATTGGCCTCGTCAAATCAATTCAGGATATAGAGAATATTACGGTGCATAACGACAGTGGCAATCCTATCTTGGTAAAATATGTCGCCGATGTACACGAGGGATCGTTGCCAAGAGTAGGGCAGGCGTCGCTTAATAACGACCGTGATACTGTTGAAGGCATCGTTGTTATGAGAAAAGGCGAAAATGCCCAAGACGTTCTGAAAGCTGTAAAAGCAAAAATTGATGACCTCAATAATAAAATCCTGCCTAAAGATGTCAAGATGAAAACCTTCTATGACCGTCAAGACCTTATGGATTTTACGACAAGAACAGTGATGCACAACCTATTGGAAGGTATTGTTCTGGTAACCGTTATTGTTCTTATTTTTATGGCAGATTGGCGTACAACGCTTATTGTTTCCATCATTATACCACTCTCGTTGCTGTTTGCATTTTTCTGCCTCAGGATGGCTGGGATGAGTGCTAATTTGCTTTCTCTGGGTGCTGTGGATTTTGGGATTATCATAGATGGTGCCGTCGTAATGGTAGAAGGACTCTTTGTAATGCTGGATCATAAGGCGCACAAATATGGTATGGAGCGGTTTAACAAAATGGCAAAAGGTGGGTGGATAAAACAGACCGGTACAGGATTGGGTAAGGCTATATTCTTTTCAAAACTGATTATCATTACATCATTACTTCCTATTTTCTCGTTTCAGAAAGTAGAAGGTAAAATGTTCTCACCGTTAGCTTTCACTTTGGGGTTCGCACTGTTAGGCGCGCTCATCTTTACTCTGACGCTGGTACCGGTAATGTCGCACCTTTTGCTGAGCAAAAATGTGAGAGAAAAAAATAATCCTTTTGTTAATTTCTGGGACAAGATTGTTATGAAAGGGTTTAATATAACCTTCCATCATAAGAAGCTTAGTTTGCTTATTTCCACCGCGGTTCTTGCCATCACACTGTTTTCTGCCAAGTTCCTGGGAACCGAGTTTCTCCCACAGTTGAATGAAGGTTCCCTTTGGATTACCGCCGAGATGCCTATGAGTTATTCACTAAAAGAATCATTGAAAACCGCTGATGTTCTTAAAAAAGATATTATGAGCTTCCCCGAAGTAACTGGTGTACTTGCGCAAACAGGACGGAGTAATGATGGTACAGATCCTAATGGTTTTGGATTTGTTCAATTTGCCGTAAGCCTTCAGCCAAGAGAAGAATGGAAAAGGAAAATTACCTATGACGAGTTGATAGAGGAGATTGATAAAAAACTTAAAAACTATCAGGGTATCACCTTCAATTATTCCCAACCGATCTCGGACAATGTTGCCGAGGCAGTAGCAGGTTTCAAAGCAGAAAACGGTATCAAAATATACGGGAACGATCTTCACACGCTGGATAGGCTTGCAGAGGAAGTTATGACATCCATTAAAGATGTACAGGGCGTTAAAGATCCCGGTATTATAAAAAATATTGGTCAGCCAGAAGTTAGCGTTGTGTTGGATCGCGACAAGATGGCGGCATACGGTGTTTTGCCATCTGATGCGCAGGCGGTACTGGAAATGGCTTTTGGTGGAAAAACAGCTTCTGAAATGTTTGATGGGGAACGAAAATTCCCTATCAGATTACGCTACGCAGAGGATTACCGAAAAAGCGAGGAGGATATTGCCTCTCTGATGGTGCCTACTCAGGAAGGTTCGAAAATCCCACTGAAAGAAATCAGCAGCATAGAAAAAGAAAATGGAGCCGCGTTTATTTACAGGGATGATATCAAGCGGTATATAGGTGTTAAGTTTTCAATCAGGGACAGGGATTTGGGAAGTACTATTGCAGATGCCCAAAAAAAAGTCGCAAAGATTAAGTTGCCGGATGGCTATTCCATAGGGTGGACCGGTCAGTTTGAAAACCAACAGCGCGCTACAAAACGTTTGGCGCAAGTCGTACCAATCAGCATCCTGGGGATTTTCTTCCTATTATTCATTCTTTTTGGGAATATGAAAGATTCATTGTTGGTTCTTGCCAATGTTCCATTTGCGCTTATAGGTGCCATTATCGCGTTGCATCTTACGCACATGAACTTTGGGATCTCAGCTGGTGTCGGGATGATTGCTTTGATCGGGATTTGTATACAGAACGGGGTGATTTTGATATCAGAATTTCATCAGAATGTCAAAAATGGACTTAACCTAGAGGCCGCCATTAGAGAGGCCGTTAAAGTAAGGACAAGACCTGTGGTGATGACGGCTATGATGGCATCTATTGGTCTGATGCCGGCAGCGCTGTCTACAGGTATCGGCTCCGAATCTCAAAAACCATTGGCTATTGTCATCATCGGTGGATTGTTAACGGCTACCGTATTAACACTGCTTATCTTCCCTGTCATCTACTGGATTTTCAACCGCAGCAAAAAAGAAGCTATTGACTAGTTTACAATCATTTTTTTTAAATAATCTGAGTTATAGTTGTTATTTTTCTCTCATTTATTTTCTTGTTCCTCTGCTTTTTGTGGAGGAACTTTTTAAGTCTTGATATTTTAATCAAACCAGAGTAAAACAATTCTTTATCTTTGAAATCAAAAATAATCACCATGCGCAATTTTACTTTTTTATTATTACTAATAGCTTCCGTATCCGGCTTTTCTCAGAAGCTGACCAATGAAGAGAAACAACTCATACTATCCGGCGATACCAAGACGGCTCTTCCCATCTATCAAACAGATAACCAGCAACAGCATCTGGTTCTTCTTAACCAGTCTACTGCGATTTCCCCAAAGAGTAAAATGCTGCCCGTCCTCATCCAGCGGATGCGCCTGGCTTTGGCAGCTACCGATGGCGGCGTTGGGATTGCGGCACCTCAGGTGGGTATCAACCGTAGAGTCGTATTGGTACAACGCTTCGATAAAACCGATTTTCCTGTAGAATATTTTATCAATCCTGTAATTATCTGGCGCTCACAACTCCTTAATAAAGGGCCAGAAGGGGACTTGTCTATTGATAATTTTAGGGATCAGTTTTACAGGAGTTACAGCATTCGCCTAACTTATTTTGATCTGGACAACAAGATGCATGACGAGATGGTAGAAGGCTTCACCGCAGTTATTATGCAACATGAGATAGACCACCTTTCCGGTATTTTGATTTCTGATAAATTGCAGAATGAAAAGGACTATCACTACCGGGAGGTTAAAGTTTATCAGCAGATAAAAAATTAGGTCTGATTTTTGAATCATCCGATGATAATTTTAAAACATTAAACTATGAACTTTATTATCCGTTTGCTGATCACAGCCATTTCAGCTTTTTTGCTAAGCAAAATCCTTACAGGTGTTCACTTTGATTCTTTCGGTTCTACCATTATTTTTGCTATCTTATTGGGTATTCTCAACGTATTTGTGAGGCCTATACTTTCGATACTGTCTTTGCCTATCACCATTATAACTTTGGGGCTTTTTTCATTTGTTATCAATGCATTAATGATTCTTCTCACTGACTATTTTATGGATAGCATGTATGTTGATGGTTTCTGGTGGGCGTTATTGTTCAGTATACTATTATCATTGGTAACATCATTGTTCTCCACATTTTTTGAGAGTAATGACTAAAATAATTTGAGAGTAATCACAAAAAAAAGAGCTTCCTACACTGGAAGCTCTCTTTTTTTATAGCTTTTGAATACTATTTTTTCACTGCACCAAATACTTTATCCAGTAGGCTAGTGGTACGGAATGCAGCATTATTCCTAATTCCGCTTTCCTTTTCCGCTACCATTTTAAAAACACCGTTGATGGTTTCTGTGGTCACATATTCGTTAAGGTCTGTGGTTACGGACTGCCCTGTAAAGGTATTGTATTTAGAAATGATATTTTTCCAGACAGTGTCAACACCCACTTTTCCCAATGAAGCCTGTACTTTGGGCTGAAAAGCTGTGAATAACTGCCTTTGCGTCTTAGTCTGCAGGTAGCTGGTGGCAGCATTATCATTTCCTAGAAGAATATTCTTGGCATCGGTAATAGTCATGGAGGTAATGGCATTAGCAAAGATAGGCGCAGCCTGCGTTACAGCATCTTCTGCTGCTCTATTAAGGAGTTTTACGCCTTCGTCTGCCAGACTTCCGAGACCAACACTTCGCAGGGTCGCATCTATTGTTCTTAGTTTTTCCGGCATCAGGATTTTTACCAGATCGTTTCTGTAGAATCCATCGGTTACGCCCAACTTTTTCACTCCTTCTGTAACACCGAGCGTCAGGGCTTCTTTCAGCCCGGATGAGATTTGAGTATTCGTCAGGCTGTTAAGATTGGCAGTCGCTTTCGGCGCGGTGGTATTGCTTTTAGGGTTGCTTTTTTGATCAACTGCCGAAAGGTCTACGCCGGTCTGGTTTTTCACAGCCGTTTTAAACATATCTAGCAATTGTGCATTGGCAGAGACCGACATCAACAGTCCCAAAGCAATGATATAATTCTTTTTCATTATTAATTTGTAGTGAGGATTAGATTAGGAAACCAGTTTCAGGTTAAAACAAAACTGTATCAATCCTCATCTTATTAAATCTTCTTCTAATTTTGATTTCTTACATAAACATCGTAGAGATCCTGCCTTCGGTCTGTAAGTGTTCTTACGGCACCATTGTAGTGGAGCTCTTTCAGTAGGTTCAGGTCAACATCTACTATCAGAGTCATCTCGGTATTAGGTGTTGCCTCACCCTTGATGGCATTGGAAGGAAATGCAAAATCCGATGGCGTGAATACTGTGGCTTGCCCAAACTGGATGTCCATATTATTAACACCCGGCAGGTTTCCTACACATCCAGCGATAGCCACATAGCATTCGTTTTCTATTGCACGGGCAGCGGCGCAATGTCTCACTCGGGTATAGGCATTCTGGGTATCTGTAAGATAAGGAACAAAGAGGATTTTCATGCCTTGGTCTGCCAATAGCCTTGGCAGTTCCGGGAATTCTACGTCATAGCAGATAATGATGCCCACTTTTCCGCAATCCGTATCAAAGACTTTGATCTCATCACCGCCTACCATACCATAATACCTTCTTTCGTTCGGGGTAATGTGTATTTTACGGAACTCATCTATTTTACCATCCCTGTGCATCAGGTAGCTCACATTGTAGAGATTACCATCTTCTAGGATTGGCATACTGCCGGATATGATGTTAACGTTGTAACTCACGGCAAATCCTGAAATTTTTTCCTTGATTTCAGCTGTCATTTCGGACAGTTTTTCCATAGATTCACGCTCGTTCAGGTGATTGAATGGGGCCAAAAGAGGTGTGTTGAATAACTCTGGGAATAAGCAAAAGTCTGATTCATAACCTGCCACGGCATCCACAAAAAACTCTACTTGCTTGTAAAAATCCTCTAGATCTTTCAGTGGGCGCATCTGCCATTGTACCAATCCCAGGCGGATTACGCTATCCTGCATGGTGTTTTTCTTGGCGGTATAGTAGATGTTGTTCCACTGTAGTAGTACAGCATATTCCTCAGATTCGGTATCACCTTTTAAATAACCTTTTAGGATCTTGACTGGCGAAAAGTTGTTGCTGAGCTGGAAGCTGAGAACCGGGTCATAGATTTCCTTGTTCCTTACTTTGTTTATATATTCCCTTGGTGTCAATTCTTTGCTGTGAAGGTGGTAATTCGGGATCCTGCCGCCAATGATAATTGATTTAAGATTCAGGATTTCACACAGCTCTTTCCGCGCATCATACAGGCGCCTGCCCAGTCTCAGGGAACGAAATTCTGGATCTACAAACACTTCGATCCCGTACAGGACATTTCCGTTATTGCTGTGGGTGTTAAAGGTTTCGTTACCCGTAATCTCTGCATAGGTATGCTGATCACTGAATAATTCGTACTGAACAATGATGGAAAGCGCGGCGGCAGCCAGTTTTCCATCCACAAGGATGCAGATCTGCCCATCTGCAAAAATGGAGGTCAGTTTTTGGATATTTCTTTTGCTCCAGGTGTTGTCATCAATGTCGGGATAAGCTTTTTGCATAGCTTCGGAGAGTTCCTCATAATCATCAATGCTGAGTTTCCTGATTTCTATCTGCATTATTTGTATTTTTTTGAATGGTTTGTAATGTTTGAAACTACAAAATTAGGAAAACTAAAACTGCCAGCAGCAGTACTCATAGCCTCTAGCTCTATTTTTTATTAAGAAGTTCTTGCCTCAGCAGTTTCATACCCTCGGTAGCCGTCATTTTATAATAGTTTTGATTATTGGTATAAGCATTGGGATTTTCAAGCTGAGGATCAACGATGTAAACCTTACAATGCTGCGGCACATAACGCACCACAGAAGCAGCAGGGTAAACCTGCATAGAAGTGCCAATGACAAGGAAAATGTCAGCCTCAGACGCCACTTCTATAGCACGATCCATCTCGGGAACCATCTCGCCAAACCACACAATGTGAGGCCTCAGCTGAGAACCGCTGGTGTGCAGGTCGCCCATCATGATGTCGTTTTCCCAATTGATAATATCTTTTTCATTATCTACAGGTCTTGCTTTTTTTAGCTCGCCGTGCAGATGGATAATCTGGGTAGAACCTGCCCGCTCATGCAGGTCATCCACATTTTGGGTAATGATGCAGACATCGTAATCCTTCTCTAGTTCCGCTAAAATTTTATGGGCTTCATTGGGAAAAACGTCTTTCAGTTGTTTTCTCCGCAGATTATAAAAATCCAATACCAACTGAGGATTTCGGGCAAAACCTTCGGGTGAGGCCACATCTTCTATGCGGTGGTTTTCCCACAACCCGTTGGAATCCCGAAACGTGCTGATACCGCTCTCGGCAGAGATGCCCGCACCGCTTAGTACAACCAGTTTTTTCTTCATAACCTGAATATTTTGTTAAAAATAAAGATTTAAATTTAGCTTACGACTTAATGTTTTTCTCTAAATTATTGATGACAGGTTAAGTATTCATTAAAACTGACATTTAATCAATCCAATAATTTTTTGATATATAAAGCATTTTCTACAGCGGCTGTTCCCCATGTGTTGTTAAAATAGATATAAAATTCCTGTCCGGAGGCTTTGATTTTGTCAGCCAGTTCTTTCAAAAAGTTGTCGGGATAAGCTGATTTATAAAGTGTCGGCTTGCCGTGGAGACGGTAGTAACCTAAATCAGGATTGGTAATAATAACATCTTCCGGAATCTTGCCGGGAAAACTGACACCACAAAAAATCCATTGCTTTTTCCTGAATAAAGTAAAAACATCATCGTTCCACCAGGACAAATGCCGTAATTCTACAACGATAGGCGCACTATCTGATAATGTTTCGGTTAACCAGCTAATGTGGTCAGCCGTACATTGAAAAGACGTGGGAAACTGGATGAGGAAACCCGCCAGTTTATCCTGGATGTGCTGACGGATATAATCACAAAAAGATTTCAATTCTGTTTTCTTGACCTCAGCATATCCAAAATGAGAGATGCTTTTGGGAATTTTGATAAAAAAACGAAAACCTTCTGGTGTTTCATCATTCCATTTTTGTAATGTTTTGACAGTAGGTTTCCGGTAAAATGTACTGTTAATTTCAACGGTGTTAAAGACCTGGGAATATAATTTCAGGAAATCTTTGTTCTGAGAAGTCGCCGTGTAAAGAGTGCCTTTCCAGTCGGTATTATAAAATCCGGAACAGCCAATATGCATTTTTTTCATAATTTTTACTAAAATAATTTCTGTGCCAATGTGAACATAATCAATATGTTAATATGCTCTTAGATTTAAAATGATATTTATCATACCAAAATAGTAGGAAATAAATTTGGCTAAGTCAATTTTTTGAAATTATTTTGCAGTGTGATTAAGAATTGCTGTCATACTTATTAAGAAAGACCGAGGGAACTGACCCTGTGAAGTCTTAACAACCTGCCCAATGGTAAGGTGTTACATTCAGCCTTTGAAAAAAGGATAGATAAGTTGAAGATGTTACAGGTATTTAAACATATCCTCTGTAAAACTTCTTTCGGACTTGTCTGGAAGAAGTTTTTTTATTTATAAAATGTAAAATTTAGAATATATGGAAAAGAAAATT
This sequence comes from Epilithonimonas sp., assembly GCF_056329745.1. Taxonomy (NCBI): domain Bacteria; kingdom Pseudomonadati; phylum Bacteroidota; class Flavobacteriia; order Flavobacteriales; family Weeksellaceae; genus Epilithonimonas; species Epilithonimonas sp. The sequence goes on from NZ_JBWEYV010000017.1 coordinate 56,266, forward strand.
ATTACTAACTCCAAAAAAGGATTGGTGTTGTCAGCAGCTGTTGTCTTTTTTTCGGGAATCTCTTTGGTACAGGCACAGGAAACAAAACCGGTAAAAGACACCGTAACAGACAAGCAGATAGACGAAGTGGTGCTGGTAGGATCCAGAAGTGGTGGCCGATCCAAGGCAGACAGCCCGGTTCCTGTGGATGTTTTTAACCTGAAAGATATTCAGCAGTCTTTGCCGCAAACCAATATCAACCAAATATTGAATACCATTGCGCCGTCTTTTACATCTACCATACAAACCAATGCCGATGGCTCTGACCATAGCGACCCGGCACAGTTAAGAGGTTTGGGGCCGGATCAGACTTTGGTTTTGATCAATGGTAAAAGAAGGCATAACTCAGCACTTGTAAATGTGAATGGTGCACCAGGACGTGGAACTGTAGGTACAGACCTGAATGCCATCCCGGCATTTGCACTCAGCAGAATTGAGGTTTTGCGTGATGGTGCGTCTGCACAATATGGTTCTGATGCCATCGCAGGTGTGATGAACCTCCAACTGAAAAGGGATACAGGCAAACTGACAGGGCAGTTTAACTATGGTGGTTACCTTACGCCGGCTGCTAATGACCATTCAGGGAATTATGATGGGCAGCAGTTTCAGGTAGACCTTAATTATGGGAACAAGATTGGAAAGCGGGGCGGATTCTATAACATTACCTGGTCTTCTCAGTTCAGGGATCCTACAAGAAGAGCAGGAACGGAAAGTAATACCCTTTACAATGCGTATAATGCAATCGAAAAAAGAGCAGCCGAAAATGGTGTAAATCTTTCATCTTATTTCAGTAATATTGGTAATCTTAAGGGGACGCCAGGTGAACAGAATTTTGTTAACCTGATCCACCAGTACGCACAGGGTGTCAATTATTTTAGCCCAGGTTTGCAATCGGGTATACAGTCTGCTTCTACGATTACCGCTTTGCAAGGCATCTTGAATGCAGATGTTACCAACCAAGAGTTGGCATACAGAGGGCTAACAAGAAAAGATTTTAACATGCAGGTGGGGCAGTCTAAACTGAATAACCATCAGTTGTTTGCCAATATAGAAGTGCCTTTGAACGATGATTGGAAGGTTTATACATTCGGTGGTTATTCTAACAGAAATGGCTCTTCTGGAGGCTTCTACAGAAGACCAAACCAGGCAAGGACCTTCACAGGATTGTACCTAGACGGTTACCTGCCTCAGATCCATACATTGATTCAGGATATTTCTTTATCTGCAGGTGTTAAAGGTAAATGGGACGGCTGGAATGTGGATCTAAGCAACACATTTGGGCAAAACAGTTTTGATTATACCATAGAAAATACAGGCAACACCAGTTTGCGTTTTGCTTCACCAAGCTCTTTCAAAGCAGGTGGATTGCAGTTCTTGCAAAATACCGTCAATCTGGACTTTAGCAAGTCATTTGATGTTTTGCAGGGCATCAATGTCGCATTTGGTGGTGAGCAGAGACACGAGAATTTCCGTATCAATCCTGGTGAACAAGCATCTTACACGGCTTATGACATCAATGGTAATGTGCAGACACCATCTACGCCGGCTTCGCTAAAGCCAACCGATTTCTTTGGAAATGCGCTGGCTGGTGGATCTCAGGTTTTTGCAGGTTTCCGCGAGGCTAATAAAACCAATAAAAATAGGAATGCTTATGCTGCATATGCCGATGTAGAATTTAATTTTACCAACTGGCTATTGGTGGATGCTGCGATCCGTTATGAAGATTACTCCGATTTTGGATCTACATTTAACTACAAACTGGCATCAAGAATAAAACTTGCAGATAATTTTAACTTCCGTTTTGCGGGTTCTACGGGCTTCAGGGCGCCTTCGATTCACCAAATCTACTATAATACAACTTCCACATTGTTTACAGATGGTGTCCTGAAAGAAGTAGGAACTTTTAGTAATGATTCTGATTTTGCAACGGCATTCGGTATCCCAAAACTAAAACAGGAAACATCTAAATCCTTTAGCACTGGTTTTACATACAAGATTCCGTCACTTAACCTTAATATTACGGCTGATGCTTATTTCATAAGGATTGATGACCGGATTGTTTTGACAGACCAGTTCAATAGACCTACCAATGCCCAGGTTACTGCCAATCCTTCTTTGGCAGATATCCAGAAGCGTTTTGATGCGGTGGGCGTCAATGCGGCTCAGTTCTTTGCCAATTCTATCGATACAGAGACCAAAGGATTGGATGTGGTTATCAGCCATAGTTACAAAACCGGAGCTATCAAACTGAATAATGATTTTGCAATTAACCTCAACAAAACGCAAAAAGTGGGTGACGTTCACGTATCGCCTGTGTTGCAGAACCTGGGATATGAGAATACTTATTTTTCTGAGAAATCAAGAATTTACCTTGAAGACTCCGTTCCAAAAGTTAAAGCGAGTCTTTCCAACAACCTAAGCTGGAACCGTTTCAATTTTTACTTGAGAAATACCTATTATGGCAAAGTTTGGGGTGCAGATATTGTAGATGCCAATTTTGACGGCATTATTTCACCCAACGAACATCAATTAATCTCCGATAAGATTGTTACAGATTTGTCTATTGGTTATGATATCAATAAAAACTTTAACTTGACGATAGGAGCCAATAACCTGTTTGATATTTATCCAACCAAAAACTTGACGGCTTCTACCAATAACGACCAGTTTATTTACTCGCGATCAACCGCTCAGTTTGGGCAAAACGGGAGATATGTATTTAGTAAGCTGACCGTCTCTTTCTAAAGAAATTTTTTTAGGTTTTTTATTTTGTTTTGAAAGCAGCATCGTGATTATTCACGATGCTGTTTTTTGTTTCTAAACATCGTGGGATTATTGTAGAAATGGTTTACTGTTTTCGATGTTTGAAAAATATCTATCTGGAAATCTCAAAGAGATTTTAAAATGAATTATATTCGTTCATCAATAAATTATTTGAAAATGGTACGCATTTCATTTGTTTTCATGCTGTTAATATCAAACTTGCTGCTTTCGCAAAATCCACTTAATCTTATACCTTATCCCCAAAGTGTAAAAATTAATGACGGAGTATTTGTTTTGGATAACAAAACGGTTGTAAAAGGTCATGAAGATTCGTTTGAATATCAGTTTTTTTTGAAATCATTAAAAGAAAGTCAGAATTTGGATTTATCAAAAAATAAAAGAAATAAACAAGGTAAGGTCATTTTTCTTAATATTAGTAAAGATAAAACGCCGCACAACGGCTATGAAATTAGAGTTACAAAAGATATGATTGCCGTTATAGGCAATGATACAACCGGACTTTTTTACGGTGTTCAAACGTTGCTTCAACTTATACAAACTTCCAAAAAAGGAAAAATCCCAAATGTTGAAATTTCCGATTTCCCTAAATTCAAGTGGCGTGGAATGCACTTGGACGTTTGCCGTCATTTTTTCTCTGTTGATGAAGTCAAGAAATACATTGATTATCTCGCCCTTTATAAGTTCAACACATTTCATTGGCATCTAACTGACGATCAAGGCTGGCGAATCGAAATCAAAAAATATCCAAATCTGACGGAAATCGGATCCAAACGAAAAGAGACAATGAAGGGTGCGTACGCCAACAATGAGTTCGATGGAACGCCTTACGGCGGATTCTACACGCAGGAACAAATTAAAGAAGTGGTGGCTTACGCAGAAAAGCGGCACATCAATATCATTCCCGAAATTGAAATGCCGGGTCATGCGTTGGCGGCATTGGCGGCTTATCCCGAATTGGCCTGTACCGAAGGACCTTTTGAAACGGCTACAAAATGGGGCGTTTTTGATGATGTATTTTGCCCAAAAGAAGAAACTTTTTCATTCTTGGAAAATGTTTTGGATGAAGTAATGCAGCTTTTTCCATCGAAAATAATTCATATCGGTGGGGATGAGTGCCCGAAAACGCGTTGGAAAGAAAGCCAGTTTTGTCAGGATTTAATCAAAAAATACGACCTGAAAGATGAACACGGGTTGCAGGGTTATTTTATCCAAAGGATCGAAAAATATCTGAATTCCAAAGGAAGAAAAATCATCGGCTGGGACGAGATCCTGGAAGGTGGCTTGGCACCCAATGCCCTGGTTATGAGTTGGCGCGGAACGCAAGGCGGCATTGTGGCGGCAAAAACAAAACACTTTGCTGTAATGACACCCAGCGAATTTTGCTATTTTGACCATTATCAAGGCGATGAAAACACTGAACCGTTGGCGTTTCCCAATTCTTTTACATCCTTGGAAAAAGTCTACTCTTACAACCCAATTCCGAAAGAACTATCGGCAGAAGAATCCAAATTTATTTTGGGAACGCAAGCCAATCTCTGGACCGAATATATCCCGAATTTTGCCCAGGTAGAATATATGATTTTCCCAAGGATGATGGCGCTTTCCGAAGTTGCCTGGGGAACTTCGGATCCGGGAAATTATCATAGTTTCCGGGAAAGAGTAATCTCGCAGTTTCCAATGTTGGACAAGATGAAAATCAATTACAGCAAAGTGATTCTTAAAGAATAAAATCAGATTTCTAGATTAACTTTACTCAATCTCAAAGAGTTAAGAATGACAGACACCGAACTAAAACTCATAGCCGCTGCCGCAATCATCGGGCTTAGCAAAATCCCAAAGAAAGGGTAGAGTAGGCCTGCCGCCAAGGGAATGCCCAAAACGTTATAGATAAAGGCAAAAAACAGGTTTTCTTTGATGTTTCTAAGCAGCTTTTCACTCAGGATTTTGGCTTTTGCCACGCCCAGGATATCGCCTTTCAGCAAGGTGATTTCGGCACTTTCTATGGCTGCATCGCTTCCGGTCCCCATCGCAATCCCAATGTTGGATTGCGCCAAAGCCGGTGCATCATTGATGCCATCGCCCGTCATCGCCACAATTTTTCCTTCGCTTTGGAGTTTCTTGATTTCGTTCATCTTATCTTCCGGTAGGCAATTGGCTTTGTAATCCTTTATTCCTAGCGCATCGGCTACTGCTTTTGCCGTATGCTCGTTGTCACCTGTCATCATAATAACCTGGATGTTTTGAGAATGCAAGTACTCAACTGCCTGTTTTGATGTCGGTTTTATCTTGTCAGAAAAGCTTAGAAAACCCAATATTTTACTGCCTTTTGCAAGGTAAGAAATGGTTTTGGCCTCATCCTGACTCTCGATTACCTGTTGCTGTAATGTTCCTGGAATAGTAATGTTGAAATGTTTTAATAAGGCCTCGTTCCCAAGAAGGATTTCTTCATTATTAATAACGCCTTTCACGCCTTTTCCGGATATATTTTCAAAGTTTGTAACATTTTCAAATTTGTTATCCTTTTGTTTTCTGAAAGTTTCCAAAACCGCATTGGATAGTGGATGATCCGAATTTTGATTCAGTGCCGCGGCCAGTTTTAGGATATCATTTTCATTGGCTTCGCCAAAGGATTCGATTTTATCCAGGCTTGGTTTACCTTCTGTAAGTGTCCCAGTTTTGTCTGTAATCAGGACGTTGGTTTTGTGCATCTCTTCCAGTGATTCGGCATTTTTAATCAGGATTCCGTTTTGAGCACCTTTTCCGATCCCTACCATCAGGCTCATTGGCGTGGCCAATCCCAAGGCACAGGGACAGGCGACAATCAGTACCGCAACGGCATTTACGAAGGCATAAATCAAATTATTCTCGCCTCCGAATATGTTCCATAAAACAAAGGTTAAAATGGAAATCCCAATCACCGTTGGGACAAATATTTTTGAGATTTTATCTGCCAGTTTTTGGATTGGGGCTTTGCTTCGGCTGGCTTCGTTCACCATTTTGATAATCTGGGAAAGCAGGGTTTTATCGCCTACTTTTTCTGTAGTCATCAGGAACGTGCCGTTGCCATTGATGGTTCCTGATGTCACTTTATCGCCCGATTTCTTCTCTACAGGGATGGGTTCTCCGGTAATCATAGATTCGTCCACATTGGAATTGCCGTCGGTGATTTTGCCGTCTACAGGAATTTTTTCTCCCGGTTTTACGCGCAATACATCATTGATTTTAACTTCGGATAAAGCCACTTTTTTCTCGTTGCCGCCGATGATTAGATTAGCGGTATCCGGTGAGAGGTTCATTAATGCTTCTATGGCTTTTCCGGTTTTCATATGTGCGCGGGCTTCCATCATTTGCCCCATAATCACCAACGTGAGAATGACGCAAACCGACTCAAAATAGAGTGGTGCATTGTCGCCGTGCGCCAACTCGTGCGGTAAAATATCCGGAAAAAATAAAGCCACAAGACTGAAGATAAATGCCGCAGCTACGCCCAATCCAATCAGCGAAAACATATTGAGGTTCCAGGTTTTGAAACTTACCCAACCGCGTTTTATCAGAAACCAGCCTGCATAAAAAATGACCGGAATACTGAGTATCAATTCCAAAATCCCCTGAACCTGATGCGAAAATGGCCAATTAATTAGCATCCCACCCATTGAGAGGATAAAAACCGGTACCGAAAACCCCAAAGCTATCCAGAATTTTTTTCTCAGGAGTTTGTAGGTGTCATCATCATGGTCGTTATTTTTGGAAGGGATCGGCACAAGGTCCATTCCGCAGATCGGGCAGCTGCCAGGCTCGTCCCTGATGATTTGCGGATGCATTGGGCAGGTGTATTGTACGGATTTTTTTTCAGGGATCTTTACCAGGTCCATTCCGCAAACCGGGCAACCAACGTTGGACTCATACACTTTGTCCCCTTCGCAAAACATGGGGCAATAATATTTACCGGCATTTTTTGCCTGATTGATGCTCTCTGGTTTATGCTCTGCATGATGATGCATACTGCTATGACCTGTATTATCAACCAAGTCCTGAGTTATCTCCTCCAGGTGCATGTGGCAAACCGGACAGTCGCCTTTTTCATTGTAAACTTTGTCGCCTTCGCAGAACATGGGGCAGTAATATTTGCCGATATTATCTTTGAAATTGGTTGGGAGATTGGTTTTAGAATAGGTTTGTGGTTTATTTTTATGGTCTTCCCGTTCTTCTATCGGTACCAGAAACATATTGCAGACAGGGCATCTGCCGGGCTTGAAATATAACTTATCGCCTTCGCATTCCATTGGGCAATAATAGACGGAACTTGGTGAAATCCTTTGATTTGGGTGAAGTGGCTCGTGGTTATGAAGATTATGGTTTTCCATTTTTTGAATTTATATCACAAATTTCTGAAAAATAGATGCCAATCCGTTATAAATAAATGGGAAATTGTTATATAATAATTTTTATTGAAACTGGGATTAAATCTCATCCAAGGCAATTCTTTTTTTCTCCTTTGTGTTTAGGAAAAGTGTAGGAGAGAAGCCTGTGATTTTTTTAAACTGGGAGGATAGATGCTGGACACTTTTGTAACCCAGTTTTTGTGAAATCTCGGTGAGATTAAATTCTCTGTAAAGCAACAGTTCTTTGACTTTTTCAATTTTTTGCAGGATAAAATACTGTTCTAATGTAATGTTTTCTTTTTGAGAAAAGAGCTTGGATATAGTGCTGTAATCTTTATGAAGTTCTGTACTAAGGAAATCTGAGAGAATGAAATCTTCGGGCAGATCCTCATCAGACATTTTTATGATAATTAAAGATTTTATTTTTTCGATTTGTTTTTCGGCAGAATCTTTCAGTAGTTCGAAGCCGACTTGCTTTAACTTATAATCGAGTGACCGGAGTTCAGTTTCAGATAACCGATTCGTTATATCAACTTCACCCAAAGAAACGGTACTGAACCTGATGCCCAAATTACTGAATATGGATTCTACGGCAGAAATACAACGATTACAAACCATATTTTTGATAAAGATCTTCATAATACGAATTTAATGAATTGAATTGTAACCGTCTAGTGTTATCAAACGTTATAAGAATCGAATTTTTTTAATGTTCTGATAATGAAGAAACTCTAATATAATAAACTTTATTGATAAACAGTTTGAAAATAGAATTTCAAGTTTCTGTACATTTGATGATAAATAAATTTTATTATTCAAAAATAATCGTACCTTGCGACAAATTATATTTGAAATCAATGATTTGTTCTTTCTTTTTGTTGTTTTTCCTAATCTATAATTTTAAAACAACATTTTTATAACTTAATTTTTTTAAAATGAACATTTTTGTTTCAAACATCAACTACGCAACTAAAGATTATCAGTTGCAAGAATTATTCGAAGAATTTGGAGAAGTTTCTTCTGCAAAAATTATTACAGACAGAGATTCTGGGAGATCAAAAGGATTTGGTTTCGTAGAAATGGGTGACGAAGAAGGAAAACAAGCTGTTGACGCCCTAAACCAAAAAGAATTTAACGGTAAAATTCTTAACGTAACAGAAGCAAGACCAAGAGAAGAAAAACCAAGAAGGTCTTTTGACAACAACCGTGGCGGTGGTTACGGTGGTGGAGACAGAGGCGGAAACCGTGGTGGTGGTAGCCGTTGGTAATCCTAATATGTGTTGATCAAAAAATTGAGACACAATTAAATTAAAAGAAACAGTATAAATATTCGTATTTATACTGTTTCTTTTTTCTAAAAAATTTAGTTGGTTTGTTTTAAGGGTTTTTAAATTCTATACATGAGATTTTATAAATTCAAAATTTATTTTAATGAAAAACATTTAAGAAATAAAAAAGCAGCACAAAATCCTGTACTGCTCTAATATTTCAAATATTTTGATGAGTTTTATTCTACAATAAATTTGGTATTCAAATCACCGGTTTTCAAAATATATACGCCTTTGGGCAGGTTTTTGATCACAATGGTATTACCGTTTTGGAATGGGTTTTCAACGGTTTGTACATTTTGCCCTGACAGGTTATAGATCATAGCCTTGTTGAATTTTTTAAGATTCTCCCCACTTACGGTAATTACATTACCCTTCACCGGATTAGGTGAAATAGTTAAGTTTTTGGAGAACGAAGCATCATCTACAGCCAAAGGTGATTTTCCAAACACAGCCTGCACCCATTCAGGATGATCTATATATGGGTTTCTGTTCCCTTGGAATTTGTAAGCCGCCTTGTTTCGGTCAATTTCTTTCTGAGAGACCGGATCTTGCTCGCTCCATTTCAATAGGATGTTTAGATACCATGTTTGTAGGCCTTGTCCTGTTGTACCATTAAACGGATTATAAGTTCCTGCCGTAATTGTTGAAAAGGAAGGTAACTGAGACTCATATCTCGTAATGAAATAAAGTGTCATCCTGGCGAAATCACCTTTAAACTCATTAATTGGTTCAAAAACAGTTCCACTGTAGCCCGGGACTTTACTGGGACCAATTTTGGTTCCATTTTTAAATAACATGGTAGCTGAAGAAACTTCACCATAAAGCATATTTTCCCGGCTTTTGTTGACGTAGTAATCGGTTGGGATTACAAAATGCACATCATGTGACATTGGTACAGCATCAATTCCTCCAAAGTAGACTTTAGGTAAAGAATGTTCTCTGTTATAGCAAAACCCCTCATTGTTTTGGTTGGTACTGCCACACTGGTTACCACCAACTGATGCTTGTCCCCATTTATATTCATATGCATCATTACTTATACCAGGCGTATTGGCTGCAGGATTTTCGGAATACATGTCGATAATTGTTCCGTCTTTTTCATAATAGTTATCAATATCGGTGGATTTATAAGCCAACCATAAGCCGCCTGTTCCTTGCCCATAACCTTGATCAGAATGACCATTGGTGATGATTTGAGATAACTTAGATTTGAGGCTGTATCCAGTTAAATTAGAGGTGCCATCGTAGTAACCATTTGGGATTTGTGCGCTTACAATATTTGCAACCGCCACAAACAATAAGATAATTTTGGTTTTCATTGCTAAAAGAAATTAATACACAAAATTACTACTTAATTGAAATATAACATTATAAGTGACCTTTTTTAAGGAAAATTTAAGATGTAAAGTAAAAAATGTTGAATGGCGGTTTAGTTATTCTCTGTCAGGTACTTTTTGTTAATTTTAGAGAAAAACCATGCGATTGTCAACCCAAAAAACAGGGCGATAGCCGAAACTATAAAATAGTTGAGCCATTCTATCCTCACGGGGAAAGGCAAACTTTCACTGGCTTTGAAAATACCTGTGCGGATTTGGAAAAAACATACGGCAGACCCAATAATTAATCCGCACAAAATCCCTAATAAGACAATCAAAACGCCGGTGAAAAAATAGATGAGTCGCAGATTTTTGAGGTTGAATCCTAGTGCAATAAGAGATTTGGCCTGATCTTTTTTATCCAATTGCAAAATGGTAATGGCACCAGCTAAATTAAAAGTGGTGATGAAAATTACCAATCCAAAAATCAGGTAAATCATCAGCTTTTCTGTATTGATCATTTTCCAGAAAGCCGCATTTTCTTCGGACTTGGTATTGATGGTAATATTGGTGCCTATACTTTTGTAGAGATTTGCTTTTACAACATCTGCTTTTGCCTGATTTTTTAATTTTATAACAATCTCATAACAGGCTGATTTGGGTAAGCCTAAAAGTTCCTGAGCCAGCTCCAAAGGTGCGATGATATAATTGTCCAGTTGCTCGTTACCCGGGAAAATTCCACTTACGTAAATATTTTTTTTGTTGAAGATATCATTTTCTTGCTGGATAATACCTTTCCCTGGCTTAGGCATTAAGATGGTTGCAAAATCCTGACTGGAGTTTACGGGAAGTGCCAGCCTGTTGTCTAGGCCATTTTCCATAATTACCTCATTGCTGTATTTAAAATCGGGGTATTTGCCGTAGAAGATATTTTCGTTAATTGGATTCACGCTGGTGTAGGCAGAATCCACGGCGCGCAGATAGGCAATCTCGCCATTGTCTTTGTAACCAAGATAAACTTTTTCTTCAATCAGTTTCGAAAAATGGAGGATGTCCGGATTGCTTTTAAGGCTTTCATCAATCTTCTTGATATCAGTAAGCACTTTGCCGGATTTGCTGCGGATGGTAAGATCTGCATGCAGGTTGGCAATCATTTCTTTATTCATCTCCTCCAGTCCGGAGAAAACCGAAATAATGATAAACATCGCAGCCACAGCAGCTACCATGGCAAAAGCCGCCAGCCACGTGATAAAAGTGACGGCTGTACTGCCTTTTTTGGCAATCAGGTAACGGGATGCTATGTAAAAAGCATTTTTCAAAAGCTGATGAATTACAGGATTGGGTTGTCGCCTTCGCCTTTCAGCTCGCGTTCTATGCGCTCTACATCATCCAGGCTTGTATCGATATAGAAAACCAATTGCGGAATAATGCGCACCTGTTTAGACATTTTCTGCCCAAGGTAATTGCGGTAAAAAGAAGAATTTTCGTTGATTTCCTTCATAATAGGTTTTCGCAGCTCGGCAGGGAAAATACTAAGGTAAATTTTGGCAATACCCAAATCAGGCGTCACCTTAACATCCGAAACCGAAACCAAAAAACTGTTTTGTTGGCTTTCTGATGCCTGTTTGCGGAAGATCTCCGCCATATCTTCCTGTATAATCTGTGCTACTTTTCTTTGTCTGTTGCTTTCCATAAGTTTTGCAAATTTAGTGTTTTTGTTTTGATTTTCTAGCGGCAGTTATATTATAGGATAAGGAGTTTCTCCTAATTTGAAAATTTTGATTAACGAAGAAGAACTTTTCATTAACCAATTTACATTTTAAGAATATTTTAAAGTCCTAAAAAGTTGTTAAAACATTGTTGTCCGATAAAAAAACAAATCGAAAAACACGATATTAATAGGATAAACAGACAGTTCGCTCCTCTGGAGCTTTGCTTTCACTGGCTGATTTTTTTCTATTAACAGTAAATCCCAATGGGATTAATACAAAGCTCCATTGGAGCAAACTGTTAATAGAAATAGGTGTTTCCATAATTAGAGCTCCAAAGGAGCGACCTGTTAATTGTATTTCTAATTTTTATAGGAAAACGATATTATTAAAACTAATATCTTTCGTAAATTTGGGTCACATTAATTGATTAACTTTTATAGGAGATCAAATTTAAAATCAAATTTGTAATGACAACAAAATACGAGCAAATTCCCAATTCGCTTTTTGTGAAAAACAGAAAGAAACTGGCAGAGCAATTATTACCAAAATCCTTAGCGGTTTTCAATTCAAACGATATCTATCCCATCAGTGCAGACTCTACAATCCCATTTCAGCAGCACCGCGACATTTTTTATTTGAGTGGAGTAGATCAGGAAGAAAGTATTCTCGTGATTTTCCCGGATGCTTATCTGGAGGAAAACAGGGAAATATTGTTCCTGAGGGAAACCAACGATCACATTGCCGTTTGGGAAGGGGAAAAGTTGTCCAAAGATCAAGCTTATGAAGTATCCGGTATCAAAACGGTTTATTGGTTAAGCGACTTTGACAAAGTTTTCAATGCCCTGATGTATGAGGCAGAAAATGTCTATCTCAACAAAAATGAGCATTACAGGAACTCGGTCGAAACGCAAACCCGCGAGGATCGTTTTATCAAAAAAATCCAGTCCGATTTTCCGATGCATACTTATAAAAGAAGCAACCCAATTCTTCAGCGGTTGAGAAGCATCAAAGAACCGGAAGAACTGGCACTGATCCAAAATGCCTGTAACATCACGGAGAAAGGCATCAGACGCCTGCTCAAATTTGTAAAACCTAATGTTTGGGAATATGAGATAGAAGCAGAACTCATCCACGAATTTCTGATGAACAGAAGCAAAGGCTTTGCCTACACACCGATTATTGCCAGCGGAAAAAATGCCAATGTACTGCATTATATTGCGAACAATCAGCAGTGTAAAGATGGTGATTTGATTCTTTTGGATGTTGGTGCAGAGTATGCGAATTATTCTAGTGATTTGACAAGAACAATTCCTGTGAGTGGTAAATATACTGCCAGACAAAAAGAAGTTTATGATTCTGTTTTACGATGCAAAAAAGAAGCTGAAGACCGTCTGATTGCTGGTAACAACTGGTATCAATTCCACAAAGACATGGGCGATGTTTACACTGCAGAACTCTTGCAGTTAGGATTGATTGACAAAGCCGATGTGCAGAATCAAGATCCAAAATGGCCGGCTTATAAAAAGTATATGATGCATGGCACCTCCCACCACATGGGTTTGGATACGCACGATTACGGAATCCTGACTGATGATTTTGTAGAAAATATGGTCTTTACAGATGAGCCAGGTTTCTATATTCCGGAAGAAGGTTTTGGTGTAAGGATTGAAGATGATTATGTAATCCAAAAATCAGGGAAACCATTTAATCTAATGGGTAACATCCCTATTACAGCAGAAGAAATTGAGGATTTGATGAATTAAAATCCTCCCTAAGTCCCTCCAAAGGAGGGATTTTTTTATTTTAGGAAATAAGATTATGATTCCCCTTTGGGGTTAGGGGATAAAAATTCCATCAGGTCCATATAATTTTTTTGGTTGACACCATGTCCGTTCATATATTCCCGAAAAGAGAAATAGGCACTTAAATCATAAAGAAGTTCAGCCGCCTTTCTGCCCCAATCTATAGGAACCACGGCATCATCTGTCCCGTGGGAAATAAAAAATCTCAAATGTTCCAGTTTCTTTTTATCCTTTACGATGTTTTTTAGCATTTTCTCTTCCGGATAAGAGCTTAGAATCGCAACCTTTGAGAATAATTCGGGATATTGCAGTGCCAAAGCGTAGGCAATCATGCCTCCCTGACTAAAACCGACAAGATGCGTTGGGTTATCCGTCAATCCATACCGGTTGCTGACGGCCATGATATTTTCCATCACTGTTTTTACTGCCTCGTTGGCTTCGGCCTCGTCAACAAAATCACTAGGATTATTAAAATCAATATCAAACCAGGCATAGCCGCCATAATTGCAGGTTTTGGGTGCACGGAAACTTACAACCAGCCAGTCTTCCGGCAATGTTGGAACAAAGTTGAAAAGGTCTTCTTCATTACTGCCATAGCCGTGCAGCATAAAAAGAATGGGTGTTTCCGGTGTGATATTCTGAGGTTCTCTTACGAGGTATTGTAAATCCATATTGCAAATATAAATAACAGAGTTCAGAATCCTGAATAGTTTTTTGATTATCCGCAATTCATAACATTTGAAATTATATTTGTTTTCCTTTGCTAAGTAAAACGCCTTTGCGAGCCTAAAAGCACACAGAAAAACAAAAACCTTTGCGGACTTTGCGTTTAAAAAGCCTTATGCCTAAAAGCGAACAATCATTTAGTTTTTTATGCATAAGTGCGGATAGCTGGAAAATTACGTATTTTCGCAGCACAAAAATTTCTAAAATGGATAAAATACCTAGTGTAGACCTGCGTGATTTCCTTTCGGACAACCCGGAACGCAAACAGAAATTTGTAAATGAAATCGGAAAAGCTTACGAAGAAATTGGTTTTGTTGCCTTAAAAGGTCATTTCCTAGACGATAAGCTTGTGAGTGAATTGTATGGTGAAGTCAAAAACTTTTTTGATCTTCCTGTGGAAACTAAACAAAAGTATGAGATTCCCGGAATTGGAGGACAAAGAGGTTATGTAGGTTTTGGAAAAGAAACCGCAAAAGGATTTAAAAAAGGAGATTTGAAAGAGTTTTGGCATTTCGGACAGTATGTTTCCGAGGATTCAAAATATAAAAATGAATATCCAGACAATGTGATTGTGGAAGAACTTCCGAAGTTTAATGAAGTAGGGAAGGAGACCTTTCAGATGCTGGAAAAAACGGGAAAATATGTTTTGAGAGCTTTGGCTTTATATCTGGGACTTGACGAATTTTATTTTGATGATAAAATCGCGGAAGGCAATTCTATCCTTAGGCCAATCCATTACCCGCCAATTACCGAAGAACCGGATGATGCGGTGAGAGCGGCGGCGCATGGCGACATTAATTTGATTACTCTTTTGATGGGTTCTCATGGGAAAGGGCTTCAGGTCCAAAATCATAATGGCGACTGGATCGATGCCATTGCAGAACCGGATGAATTGATGATAAATGTTGGGGATATGTTATCAAGACATACGAACAATAAATTGAAATCTACGATTCACAGAGTGGTAAACCCGCCAAGAGAATTATGGGGAACTTCGAGATATTCTATTCCATTTTTTATGCATCCGGTGAGCGGCATGTCACTTGCTGCGCTTGATAATTGTGTAGATGAGAATAACCCCAAATTATATCCCGATGCCACGGCTGGCGAATTTTTGCGGGAAAGGCTGATTGAATTAGGCTTAATCAAAATCTAATCGAGATTATATTTAAAATAAAGTTTCAGTAAAAATACATCAAAGATTAATAACAGGCAAAACGGTTGTAAATAAAGACTTTACAGCCGTTTTATGATTTTTTGGTAATGAGGTAAAAAGCAGTAAAAAGCGAGGTTTGGCAAAAGTAAGGTTACTAAAACGTTACTTTTAAATATTAGAAACAATCGTTTTAAAATACTGTATTTCAGCTTTCTGCACAGTTTTTCATATTGTTCCGTAGCTCACATAGGTTTAATTTTATCATTAAGAATTGTGAGTATGGAAACGACAAAAAAATCAACATTTAAGGTATTGTTCTACCTTAAAAAGAACGCCCCAAAGAAAAACGGAAAAGTTACGGTTATGTGCAGGATTACCGTAAACGGCAAACAGTCTGCATTCAGTACAAAGCTGGATATTTCCGCAACAAATTGGGATTTGAAGTACGGCAGGGTTTTAGGTAAAAGCCGAGAAGCACAAGACACAAACAGGAAACTTGACAAAATTCGTTCGGGTATTGAGGAATGCTATTCCAAAATTCTGAAGAATGAGGGGGCTGTAAACAGTGCTAAACTTAAAAATGCCGTTCTTGGGATGGAAAGCGGAGAACTGACCTTTTTCAAATTCTATGAACAGTTCCTATCCGACTACGAGAAAAAGGTTAATAGTGGACTTCGGGTAAATGGCACACGCAGTAAATACAAAATACTTTTGAAACATCTTCGAAATTTTGCCCTTACAAAATACGGCTATTCCGATGTGTCCTTTAACGACCTTACACCTGATTTTGTGCAGGACTTTGATTACTACCTGCGTGACGACCAAAGTTTAACACACAACACCATTTGGCTGTATATGATTGGATTTACTACGCTTTGCCGATTGGCAATGAGCAGAAAGCATCTTGCTTTTAATCCATTCAGCGAATACAAGAATACCAAAAAGGATAAAGACCGCGGTTATCTATTGCGCAATGAATTGGAACAGCTCGTAACGTTCAACTGCGAGAAAAAGAAAGACGAATTGGTTAAAGACTTGTTTGTTTTCAGTTGCTTTACAGGTCTTTCCTATTCAGATATGAAAGGGCTTAAAAACAGCAATCTTCAAGATTTCTTTGACGGCAACCAGTGGATTATTGTACGCAGAAAGAAAACGGCTACATCATCAAACGTGATGCTCTTAGATATTCCAAAAATGATTATTGAAAAATATGCAGGATTGTCAAAGGACGGAAAGGTATTTCCTACACCATCAAATACGATTTGTAATGACAGCTTAAAGAGAATATCTCAACTGATTGACTGCCTTGTAGAAAAGAAGGTAACCTTTCATTTGGCGCGTCATACCTTTGCTACGCTATTTTTAAGCGAGGGTGTTCCATTAGAAAGTTTGAGCAAAATGTTAGGGCATAAAAACATTGCCACTACTCAGATTTATGCAAAAATTCTCAACGAGAAAGTCGGAAAGGATATGCAAAAGGTATCGCATAAATTTAAGAGTATGGAGAGCACCTTTATTGCTCAACTTTGAAAACTAATAATACGATTAAAGAAAGCCAATGCTGTTTTGCGTTGGCTTTTTGTATTTTTACAGTCAATAGAACAACAAGTTATGATTGAACAATTTTCACAAAAGACACAAGAAGAATTAAAATATTATGTCTATATTCTAATAGACCCCAGAGATAATAAAATATTCTATGTTGGAAAAGGCTATGGTAATCGTGTATTTTTTCATATTAATGAAGCAATATTTAACCCAATCGGGACTGAAAAATTAGAGATTATAAGAGCGATAAAATTAGAAAATCTAAAAGTAAAACACTTTATAGTTCGGCACGGCATAGAAGAAAATGAAGCACTAATAGTTGAATCTGTTTTAATTGATTTTTTAACTTTTAAGGATTTTGCGGAGGTTGCGAAAATTTCAAATATTGTTGCAGGACATTATTCATTTAATCAAGGAATTAAAACGGTGAGTGAGTGTGAAATACTTTACAATTGTGAAGTGTTAAAAAAAGAAGATATTAAACATAACGTTTTAGTAATCAATATAAACAAAACATACGATAATAGACACAAAAAGAAAAGTGAGAATCCTATTTATGACAGACCAAACATTTATGAAGCAACCAGAGGTTGGTGGGTATTAGACAGAAACAGAGCAGAAAATTCAGATTTTGTTTTGGCAGAATATAAAGGCGTAATAAGAGCGGTATTTAAACCTGAAAAATGGGTTCAAGATATTGAAAATAGAGGTGTAAAAAGATGGGGCTTTGAAGGTTCAGAAGTTACTTCAAAAGAAATTCTTGATATATATATGAATAAAGAAATTCCAAAAATTAGAGGGATGGCAAATCCAATTCGTTATTTTGAAAAAATACCCGCCACCAATAACTAAGCTTTCGTCTTGTCCGCAGGACACGATATGAAAGCCCGTTGAACGGAAGCTCCGGGAGCTTTTTTGGCCGTCTATGGAGTTTTCGATTTTAGGATTTAGGGTAACAAAGCAGTTTTTTGGAATGACTGCTTTTTTTTGTGGCATTTGGTAGCCTTTATGAGTGGTTTTCTGCAGGTTTTTCTTCGCTGCAGCATATAAATTCCCTTACCCGCAAAGGTTATTTTGCAGACAATGGTTGGATAACGAAAAGAAATTCCGGCGGCGGACCGCGCTGCCCGAAAACAGCTATAGTGACTAAGTTTCCTTCCTTGCAACTTCGACATTTCCGGAGCAAAGTTTTCGGTTTTGCTGCAGTAACTCTGATTTTCAAATCGGATTGCAGTGCCTGCAGTTTCCCACGCTTCCAGCTGCTGCTCAGGATGCCGTAATGCCGCATCCTTACAAATCTTTTCGGTAAAATATGCATCGAAAATCTCCGGACAAACTCCGTGTTTGCAAGAGTCATTTCCTTTTTTTCGCCGCCTTTGCGGTAATCTTTGTAGCCAAAACGGACCTGCTGATCCGTCACTTCTTTTATGCGGTGATTGCTGATGGCGACTTTGTGAGTGTATCTCCCCAAATACTCGATCACCTGTTTAGGCCCACCAAAAGGTCTTTTCGCATAAACGACCCAGTTTTTGGAGAACAGTTTGTCCATTAAATCACGGTCAGTAATTCCACAGGCTCTTAAGGAAGCCACAAACTTCGCACGGAACACTTTGCTCATCGCTTTTACCGCAAAGAGATATTTGTTGGTCCTTAATTTCTTTCTCCATTTTCCTTGCCGGTTGATGCCCCCGCCCGGAACAATGCAGTGCAGATGCGGATGCAGGCTCAGATTTTGTCCCCACGTATGAAGTATGGCAATCATTCCCAACTGCAAACCCTCGGTGTTTCCGAATTGGTTTAAAGTGGCCCAGGCGGCCTCAAACAAGGTTTTGTAAATGAGTTTTGGCAGAGCGAGGGCCAGAGCGTTCAATTCCTCCGGCAGGGTAAAAACCACATGATAATAGGTACAGGGAAGCAAGTCTTGTTCGCGCTTTTGGATCCACTCTTCCTTTTTGTGTCCCTGGCACTGCGGGCAATGCCGGTTACGGCAGGAGTTATAGCTGATGGAAAGATTTCCGCAACCGTCTCACGCATCAATATGACCACCCAAGGCAGAAGTCCGGCAGTTGGACAATGCCCGCAATGTCTTTTCCTGATGAACGCTGAAGTTTTGGGATGATAAATTGATTTTGCGAAGAACTTCTGCTACATCCGCACCTTTACTTCGGGCCTGCATTCCTGCTGCATAAAGTAAATACGGTATCCAAAGGACTGTGCGGTTTTTGGTCCGAGAGCTGGCACACATGAAGATATTCCATTGTACTTTCAATACGCTCATGACCCAGAAGTTTCTGTACCATGATGATCGGAACGCCGTCTTCCAAAAGGTGTGTGGCATAAGAATGCCGCAACGTGTGGGTGTGAACGTCTTTGGTGATGCCGGCTTTTTTGGAGATGGTTTTAATTACCCACTGCACACCGCGCTGGCTGTAGCGTGAATCAAAATCTTTGCTGGCAGATGGTGAAGCCCCTGTTCTGAGTGGAGTCGAAGCATCAATCTCTTCGATATTTCTGTTTTGATTGCCGTTAAATAAATACCGCTCCGGATTCTCAATACTGATGAAGGTTTTCAGTCCCCGGATTAAATGTTCCGACAAAGGAACATACCGGTCCTTACCCCCTTTTCCCTGCACGATATGCAGCATCTTGCGGTCAAAATCCAGGTGCTGAAGTTCGATATTCCTGACTTCCATACACCGCAGTCCACAGCCGTAGATCAGACCGATAAGCAGTTTATGTTTCAGGAGTTCGGCGGATTGAAGCATACGCCAGATCTCTTCCCGGCTCAGGATCACAGGCAGTTTGTTTACTTTTGGAATGGCGGGAAGATGCAGAAAACTATAAGGCAGGCCTTCAGTTTTCAATAAAAAGCGAAGTCCATAAACGGTGTGTTTAAAGTAAGTTTGGGAAGGAGTTTTCGAGCGTTGCTGCAGTTCAAAAAGATAATCTTTGACCTGTTCGGGATCCAACTCGGTAGGCAGGGTTTTAAAATGCAGCGCCAGGGCTGCCACATGCCGGGAATAATTATCGAACGTTCTGGGGCTCCTGCCCAGGATCGAAATATTCCTTTCGAAGCGTTGCAGCAGTTCAGCAAAACCACTAACTTCGCTCGAGGCGCGGTTCAGAATTTTGTTTACCCTTAACTCCTCCGGAGATTTTTTTTTGTAGCCATTTTAAAGATTTTTTGTTGTTTTACCAAAGTTAATAAAACAGCGAAGGGAAAAGCTACCGGAGGTTTAGTTCAACATCGTATTGGCAATAGTGCGGAGGGAAAGCAAGTTTGAAGATTTCAGATTTGCCGAAGATTAATTTATAATAGAAAAAGTTTGCATTTTTAGCCGCACCATCGCCAATACGTAACCGTTGTGTACAATTAAATTAAAAAAGAGGTGAATTTAGAAGAAATAGTTAGGGCAACCTATGAAGAGGTTAAAAATACAGATGACAAAGGACGATTGGCATCTTATATTCCTGAGTTGGTTAACGTTGATTCGGAAAGTTTTGGAGTATTTATATCAACAATTGACCACACTAATTTTGGTATTGGCAATTTTAACGAAAAATTTTCGATTCAGAGTATTGCAAAAGTACTTTCACTAAGCTTAGCATATAGTATTCTTGGCGAGAAAATTTGGACAAGACTTGGAGTAGAACCTTCAGGAACAGCATTTAATTCTCTAGTTCAACTTGAAGCAGATAAAGGCATACCTCGAAATCCCTTTATAAATGCTGGAGCAATTGTTATTTCAGATATTCTACTTAGCAATCTGAAAAACCCAAAAGAAGAATTTTTATCTTTTATTAGAAGCATTTCCAATAATTCAGAATTAAACTATTCACGCAAAATAGCTGCTTCAGAAAAAAGCGTAGGATTTCGAAATGTGGCATTATGTAATTTCATTAAATCCTTTGGAAATATTGAAAATGAACCCTCAGATGTTCTTGACTTCTATTTTGATCTTTGCTCTCTTGAAATGAATTGCAAAGAGCTTTCAGAATTATTTTTGTTTTTAGCAAACAATGGCTGTAACATATTTGCTAACAATTCGATACTTACCAAAAGCCAATGCAAAAGAATAAATGCACTAATGCAAACTTGTGGCTTATATGACGAATCTGGAGAATTTGCCTTTAAAGTTGGACTTCCTGGAAAGAGTGGTGTTGGAGGAGGGATTGTTGCAATCCATCCAAATCATTATGCGATTGCAGTTTGGAGTCCGAAATTGAATGAAAAAGGAAATTCATATAAAGGGATGAAATTTCTTGAAGAGTTTACAACAAAATCTCAGTTATCGATATTTTGAGATGAAATAGCCATGATTGGAACAAATCACCAACCGAAGATGATATTATAACCAATCTGGCGTATTCCATGTGACCCATAAAAATAAATAATAACACATGAAAACTGTACACAATAACTAAGCTTTCGTTTTGTCCGCAGGACAAGAAATGAAAGCCCGTTGAACGGAAGCTCCACAGTTTTCAGCAGGAACCGAAGACCGTATACAGTATGCTTAAAATACGATTGCGAAGGGGTTCTGCTCCGCCGCTGCAGTTCAAAAAGATAATCTTTGACCTGTTCAGGATCCAGTTCGGTGGGCATAGTTCCAAAGTGAAGCGCCAGGGCCGCCACATGACGGGAATAATTATCAAAGGTTCTGGGGCTCCTGCCCAGGATCGAAATATTCCTTTCGAAGCGTTGCAGCAGTTCAGCAAAACCACTAACTTCGCTCGAGGCGCGGTTCAGAATTTTGTTTACCCTTAACTCCTCCGGAGATTTTTTTTTGTAGCCATTTTAAAGATTTTATTGTTTGTTTTACCAAAATTAATAAAACAGCGAAGGGAAAAGCTACCGGAGGTTTAGTTCAACAAGGAGTATGCAAATGACGGTATTTAACCGGTTAACGCTGATAGTTATCTTCCAACACCTTGATAATGTCGCTTTCACGGAAAAGGATTTTCCGTTCGAGCTTGATAAAAGGTATCAGTTTGTCATCCCTGTACTGTTGTAATGTTCGTTTGCTGATGTGTAGCATTTCGCAAATCTGTTCGCCTGACAGGTAGATTTCCCCTTTTAAGAGTGGATGAAAATATTCCCTGATATACAGCAGTTCATTTTTGATACCTACCACAGCTTCGAGCAGGGCAAGCATATCTTCGTTTGAATTTCCAATCTGTTTCATTTCTTTTGCTTTTTTAATGGTCGCTCTCCCTGCATAAGTAACTCCACTTCGGATAATCTGAAATACGTTTTCCGATTGATTTGCGTTGCTCCAAGAATGCCTTTTGCTCTATACGTCTGCAACGTTCTTTTGCTGATGTTGAGCAATTGGCAGGCTTCCTGTTGGTCGAGCCATTTAGTTGCCTGTTGCAGTGCTTTGTAGGGTGTAGTCATTTCCGCTATCAAATTGGAAACTTCCTTAACTTCCCTATGCAATGCTTTCAAAATCTGAATGTCTAAAACTGTTATTTCCATATCTGCATCATTTAAACCTCTAAAATAAAAGCTATTCACATAGGTCATTTTAATGTTGCATCCGATGGCGGTATTTGGCGTACAGTTGCCAAATACTAGGCTATAATCCTAACTTTGGTTTCTTACTTTTAGGACGAGACTGTTGCGTTATGATTGTATTGTCCATTTTTAAAGCAGGCTTTTTATAGGTCTGTATAGCCTGATTTTTTTCTTCATTTTTGAAGTCCGAACGGATAAGCGTTTTTGTCGCACCTATTATGCTTTCAGGTTCGGAAGTCTGTTTTTGTTGTTCAGTACGTTTTCCCCCGAATAGCCTGTTCCAATCTATTAAGCCTTTTGCTTCCCTGAACTGACGTTTTAAATTAGCGATGAAATTGGAAATCGGGTCGCTCTGCTTATCAACCTGTATCAAAGGACTATGTTCTTTCTCTCTCTGCTCTTTGTCAGGTATTACTTTTTGTGCCATAGGTTCAAAATTTGCACCCAATATAGAACACAAGGGAATGTATTGTTTTCATTTGGCATTATGTGGCAGTATTTGGCTTATGTTGGCACAATATGAATAGAAAGTAATCCTCAAAACACTTTAAATTTTCCTCGCAAAGCCCTCACACATTTAAAGAGTTTTGTAAGGATAAAGGAAAGCATACAAAAAACATCCTATCCTTAGCCCTTACGTGTTTTTTATACCCTTTCTTTGATTGGAATTGATTAAAAAAAGAATAAAAAAGGGAGCAAAGATAAGGCGGACAGCCACCGCACCACCCAACCAAAAGACTACGGCATAATGGCAGGGCAAATATGGTGGCTTCGCCGAGTTTGTTGTGTGCCCTGCCACCCTTCGGGACTTATTCCGTTTCCTTTTGGTTTTTCCGCCTGTCCCCCTTGTTAAAATGGCTTTCTTTTTTTTCTGTTTTTTTCTTTTGGAAAATAATTTTAAGAGGTAGAAACGTACCACCCACCACGTATAGTTATCAAAACAACGGTTTGTGTTTCTCGTTATAGATTTCCCTAATCAATTCCCCGAACTCCTGAAAGTGGTATTCGATAATGTTGTCCAGATACGCATAAATCGTCAGTTTGTCGATGCCCATAATATTTGTAAGCCTGTTAAATGTTTCGTGGTGTTCCTGCATTACATACACTGATTTTCCTTTGCTTGCAATCCTGTTGGAGATTTTAAAGAACTGCCCGCAGTAATCCTCTTGCGTCATCTTCTTTGGCTTTGAGGTACTTTTTTTCGTGGTGTTCGCTGACGGTTTGGTTTGTCCCATTTCTGTTGCTATTTGCACGGGTTCTTCCCCTGGAATTATGTTCATCAGTGCTTCCTCGTCTACTTCGGGTTTGGCAAAATCTTCCCGATGTGTTACTGCCTGTTGTTCCGTCAAGGGTTGTTTCTTTTCATTAGTTAGGAAATTTTCTATAGAGAAATCCTTTTTTTTGGGTTGCTGATTTTTGGTTTCTTCATTTATCATATCTATCGTTTTTAATATTATATCAAATTAGCTGTTTCGCTAGCTGAACAATCAGTCATAAATATCATAGCACGTATGTAAGTTGCTATGCACCTATATACCCTTAATCAACTAGTTCATTAACTCAAAAATTTGTAATTAGTCTGCATTCAATCACGCAGATTAGCTGTCAGGATTTATGCTGTTTAGTTACTTGATTAAGCACATAACCAATCAGCCAACTAACCAGTTACAAAGGAAATAAAAGCAGTCCCAATGCGTATAGAGGTGGCACTATTTGGCGTCCATTGGCTTTATTTGGCGTAATTGTAAGTGAATGTTATTCAGATAGTCTTGTCGAAATTTGTAATCGGAAACGATGAGGTTTTTCCTGCTAACTCCAATCCGTTTGCAAAACGGATTTTCTGAACTCCTGTTCAGAGCAAGTTATCTCTTGAGGTCCTCGAAATGAATTTCGGCACCTCAAAAGCACTTGCCCTTGCAGGGGGCTGGAAACGGCTCCGAAGTCGCACGTTTATAAAAAAATAAAAATGGATTATTATGGAAGAGAAAAACAGAAAACAGATTAGAAAAACAGGAAGAAAACCAAAGATTGATCCTGCGGTACATCGGTACTCCATCAACCTGAATGCAGAAGATAATGCTAAATTTCTTGCCCTTTTTGACCAGTCAGAAATGAAAGCAATTGCTCATTTTATCACAGCCTGTATCTTTCAGAAGACGGTTAAGACCGTTAAAATTGATATGGATGCAATAGAATATCATGAAAAGTTGACAAGATTTTTTAGCCAATTCAGAGTAATAGGAACGAATTACAATCAGATTGTGAAGATATTGTACCGCAATTTTTCGGAGAAAAAAGCAGGAACATACCTGTTTAAATTGGAAAAAGAAACAATTGAATTGGTACAAGTCACAAAAGAAGTCATCCGTTTGACACAGGAATTTGAAGAGAAGTATTTGAAAAAAGAGTAAAGTTATGATTGCAAAAATTGGAAAAGGAAGCAATATGTACGGAGCGATTCTGTACAATCAACAGAAAGTTGACAAGGAAAATGGAGCGGTTTTATTGCTCAACAAGATACCTGATACGGTGGACGGCAGGTATTCCGTAGCGTATTTTAATAAATGCTTCGAGCCGTATCTTTCGGCAAACATCAAAACGGAAAAGACAGTACGGCATATATCGCTGAACCCAGATCCGTCGGATAAAGTCAGTGATGAGCAATTTGCGGAAATGGCAAAGGAATATATGGAACGTATGGGCTATGGCAATCAACCTTATATAGTTTTCAAACATACAGACATTGACCGAACGCATATACACATTGTTTCGACCTGCGTAGGCATTGACGGAAAGAAAATCCCCGATGATTACGACCATCCACGCTCAATGGCTATTTGTCGGGATTTAGAACAGAAATATAATATGCAAAAGGCAACTGAACAAGAGCAAAAACAAGCCAATAAAGTTTTCAAACCTGTAAATCATAAAAATGGTGACATCAAAAGTCAGATTGCTTCGATGGTACGGCATCTGCCAAAGTATTATAGTTTTTCTACTATGGGGAGTTACAATGCTTTGCTATCACTTTTCAACATCACAGCGGAAGAAGTTAAGGGCGAGCGTAATGGTCAACCTGTAAATGGATTGGTTTATGTCGCATTGGATGAAAATGGGAACAAGATAAGTAATCCTTTTAAAGCATCACTTTTCGGAAAAGATGCAGGTGTTGCACAGCTTCAAAAACATTTTGAACAGTCAAAAGAGAAAATGAAAACTAATCCAGTAAGGTCTGTTCTGAAAAATACGGTGGAGCTTGCCATACATACCACAAGCAATGAAACAGATTTTAAAAAGCAACTTATTGAGCAGGGTATCAATACGGTTGTCCGCAGAAACGAAAGCGGACGGATTTACGGTATCACGTTTATCGACCACGAAAGCCGAAGCATTTGGAACGGTTCACAATTAGATAGAAGCCTGTCGGCAAATATGTTTAACAATTGGTGGAACAACGGAAATAAACCCGAACTGAAAGTACAGGAAAGCCCTGTTTCCAATACGGACACATTAGACCACCAACCAACAAAAGACCTGTTCGAGTTTATCTCGCATGAACATTTGCACAGCTCCGATTTGGGATTGTTTAGCCTGTTGCCCCAAGCACAGGGTGAGGACTACGAGGAAGGACAGTTTGCCAAACGGATGAAGAAAAAGAAAGGCAGAAAGTTATAACAGACGACATCATTGTCAATAAAGAAATTTTAAAAAAAAAATCTAAAGTATGTTTACCAATTTAAATATCCATCATTTTTATAGCAAGCATAATGTTTAGAATCTAAAAGTTTACTATTTTAGTAGCTTCTTAAGGATAACCCGTAGTGCATTATAAAAAAGGTTACTCATAATACGAAAATTTCGTATAT